>DATGVV010000001.1:0-5413 GCA_035299885.1 Chloroflexota bacterium
ACGAGCTCGTGCGCCATGGCGATGGGCATGGGCATCAGCTCGGGCGTCTCGTTGCAGGCGAAGCCAATCATCATGCCCTGGTCGCCGGCGCCGATGGCCTCGATCTCGGCCTCAGACATCTCGCCGGTGCGCGCCTCCAGAGCCTTATCGACCCCCATGGCAATGTCCGGGCTCTGCTTATCGAGGGCGACGGTGACGCCGCAGGTGTGGGCGTCAAAACCGTAGTCGGAATGGTCGTAGCCGATGTTGGCGATGGTCTGTCGGACGATGCCCGCGATGTCGGCATAGCCACCGGTGGTGATCTCGCCCATGACCAGGACCAGGCCGGTGGTGCAGGCGGTCTCGCAGGCCACGCGCGACATCGGATCTTGGGCCAGCAGAGCATCGAGCACGCCGTCGGAAATCTGGTCGCAGATCTTGTCGGGATGCCCTTCGGTGACGCTCTCGCTGGTGAAAAAGCTCTGTTTGGCCTCGGTGAACGTAGTCCCTGGCATTTACTCGGTTCCTTCCTCCCAGGAATTCAGATATTTGCGCTGCTCGGGCGTGAGCTTGTCGATCTTGATGCCCATCGAAATGAGCTTCAGGCGCGCGATCTCGTCGTCGATGTCCTTAGGCACGACGTAGACCTGTTTCTTCAGCCTGGTTTGGTTCTTGACGACGTACTCGGCCGACAGGGCTTGGTTGGCAAAGCTCATGTCCATGACCACGGCGGGGTGGCCCTCTGCGGCGGCAAGGTTGATCAGCCGCCCTTCGCCCAGGACGTACACGCGCTTGCCGCCCGGCAGCAGGTACTCATCGACGAACTCCCGCACCCGGCGGCCTTCGCCAGCCGCCTGGTGCAGGCCCTTGAGGTTGATCTCGACGTTGAAGTGGCCGGAGTTGGCGATGAGCGCGCCCTCAGGCATAGCCAGGATGTGCTTGAGGTCGATGGCATTCACGTTGCCCGTGACGGAGATGAAGATCTCGCCCTCTTTGGCCGCCTGGGCCATGGGCATGACGCTGAAGCCATCCATCACCGCCTCCAGGGCGTGCAGCGGATCGATCTCGCAGACGATCACGTTCGCGCCCATACCTCGCGCGCGCATAGCCACGCCCTTGCCGCACCAGCCGTAGCCGATGACCACCAGCTTCTTGCCCGCCAGCAGCACATTGGTGGCGCGGATAATGCCGTCGAGGGTCGACTGGCCGGTGCCGTAGCGGTTGTCGAACATGTGCTTGGTGTTGGCCTCGTTCACCGCCACGACCGGGAACTTGAGGACTTTGGCCTTGGCCATGGCCGTCAGGCGAATGACGCCCGTGGTCGTCTCTTCAGTCGATCCGATGATGTTGCCGGCCAGGTCGGTGCGGTCCTTGTGTAGCGCGCTCACGAGGTCGGCGCCGTCGTCCATCGTCAGCTGTGGCCGCGCGTCAAGGACGGCGTGCAGGTGCTTGTAGTAGGTGACGTTGTCCTCGCCGGTGATGGCGAAGGTGGGAATGCCGTACTCGGTGCTGAGGGCCGCGGCCACGTCGTCTTGCGTCGACAGCGGGTTGGATGCGCACAGCGCCACCTCGGCGCCGCCCGCCTTGAGCGTGCGCATCAGGTTGGCCGTTTCCGTGGTGACGTGCAGGCACGCGCCCAAACGCAGGCCCTTGAGCGGCTTCTCCTTCTCGAACCGATCGCGAATGAGCCGCAGCACCGGCATTTGCCGGTCGGCCCACTCAATGCGCTGCACGCCTTGCGCCGCCAGCGCCCGGTCCTTGATGTCGTAGTTGGTTGCGGTTTGTACTGCCATGTGACTCCTACACCCGCAGGCTGAGCGTGTCGAAGATCGCTTCCCCCCGCGGGTTCGTAAAATGCGCAAACTGCTCCACCCGCCGCTCGATGTCAGCCAGCGTCAGCGTCCGCAAGCGATCGATGGAATAGTCCTCGATGGTGAAGCTGGCCATGGCGCTGCCATGCAGCACCGCGCGCTTCATCGCTGCCAAAGAATAATCGCCAACGCGCGATAGATAGCCCAAAAAGCCACCGGCGAAGGTATCGCCGGCGCCGGTCGGGTCCTTGACCACTTCCAACGGGTAGGCGGGCGCGAAGAAGTAGGTCTGGCGGGCAAACAAGGCGGCGCCGTACTCGCCTTTCTTGGCGAGCAACACCTTGGGCCCCAGCTCAAGGATCTTGCGCGCCGCCGCAACCAGCGAGAACGTCTCGCCGTACTCCAGGGCCTCGGCTTCGTTCATCAGCACCACATCAACCTTGCGCATGACTTCCGTCAGCAGGGGCTTGTTGCTGGTGATCCAGAAGTTCATGCTGTCGAGCGCGGCCAGCTTGGGCTGGCGCACCTGCTCTAGCACCTTGAGTTGGAGGGCCGGATCGATGTTGGCCAGGAACACACAGTCGGCCGATCGGTAGTCGTCCGGCAGCTGCGGATCGAAGCTGGCGAACAAGCCCAGCTGGGTGTCCAGCGTCTGGGCGTTGTTGAGGTTGTCGTACTCGTAGCGACCGGCCCAGTGGAACGTCTGCCCGGGCCGGCGCTGCAGCCCGCGCACATCCACGCCGCGGCCACGCAGGAACTCGACGTGCTGCTCGGGAAAGTCGTCGCCGACCACGCCCACAAGCTGCACTTGCGTATACAGGCTGGCAGCCGTCGAAAAGTAGGTCGCGGCGCCGCCCAGCGCGTTCTCGACCTTCCCGAATGGTGTCTCCACCGTATCGAGCGCCACCGAGCCAACGACGGTGATGCTCACCTGGTGGCGAACTCCTGATCCACCCTGAGCTGCCGGCGTACGGCATCGACCACATTGCGCACCAAGACGGCAGCCGTCACGGGGCCGGTGCCGCCCGGGACGGGGGTAATGGCCTCGACCAGCGGGGCCACAGCCTCGAAGTCGACGTCGCCGGTAATGCCGTGATCCGCCATATTCACGCCGAAGTCGATGACCACCGCTCCCTTAAGGACCATGTCCGCGGCCACCAGGCGGGGCCGCCCCGCGGCGCTGACGAGGACTTCAGCCTCACGGGTAACCGACGCGAGGTCGCGAGTGCGGGTGTGGCAAATGGTCACGGTGGCGCCGGCCTGCTGAAGGAGGGTGGCCATGGGCCAGCCAACGACGGCGCTGCGGCCGATGACGACGGCCCGCCGGCCTTCCACGGGGATGCCGTAGTGGCGCAGGATCTCCATGCCCCCCAGAGGCGTGGCCGGGATCGACCTGGGCTGACCGAGCGCCAGCCGGCCGACGTTGATGCTCGAGATGCCCTCAATGTCCTTGTCCGGCGGCAGCGCGTCCTGGGCAGCGATAAGGCTCATGTGGCGCGGCAGCGGCGTCGGCAGCAGGATGCCCTGCACGTCATCGTCATTGGCCAGGCGGTGGATAGCAGCAACGAGCTCATCGCTGCTGGCGCCGATGCGCAGCGTGACTCGATGGCTCTCGATGCCCACCTGGTGGAAGGTGCGCTCGACCTGGCCGATGTAGAGGTGGGCCGCCGAGTCCTCCGCCGCCTCGACGATGGCGACGCGCGGCGGCCGCGCGCCCGCGGCGCACAGCTCCTGGATCTGGGTTTTCACGGAGCTCTTGATCCCGGCGGCGACGACGTCGCCCTTCAGCAACTTCAACCTTATAAGTTTGCTCGTTTTCAGTGATTAGCGCCAGTAACAAAACATGACCAATTCCATTACACTCAGCTTATGAATCTCGGCCGGCTCGAGATTTTCTGCGAGGTCGTTGACCGTGGCGGCTTCACAGCGGCGGCCGAGCACCTGTTTTTGACCCAATCGGCGGTCAGCCAGTACGTGAAGGGCCTCGAGGGGCAAGTCGGCAGCGAGCTGCTCGTCCGCGAAGGGCGGCGCATCTACCCGACCGAGGCCGGCGATGTGATCTACCAGGCGGCCAAAGAGATTGCCCGCGTCTGGGACGAGGCGCGTGTCACGGTGCAGGAGCTGCAGGGGGCGGAGGCCGGCTCCAGCCGCGTCGGCGCCTCCAATCCAGCCGACTATTTCCTGCCGCCGCTGATCGCACGCTTCAGCCGCCAGCACCCCAAGGCGCACATCGTGGTAAACGTGGGCCGGCCAGAACGGGTGGTGGATCAGGTGCTGCGGGGCGAGCTGGACTTTGGGTTTGTGGCGGCCACCACCCTGCCGGCGGAGCTCAGCGCCGAGCCGGTTCGCAACGAGGAGATGATCGTGGTGGCGCCCAGCGATCACCCGCTGGCTGGCCGGCTCAGCGTCGAGCGCAGCGAGCTGCTGTCGCAGCCTTTCGTGTGCGCGCCGGCCGGCTCGCAGATGCGCGCCATCGTCGACAACCAGCTGTCGGCGCTGGGCCTGGACGCCCGCTCGATTGCCCTGGAGCTGGACAGCTCGGAGGCCGCCAAGCTGGCCGTCCTGAATGGCGCCGGGCTGGCCATTCTGTTCCGGTCCAGTGTCGAGCGCGAGCTAGCCAGCGGCGCCCTCAAGCAGCTGCACGTGGGCGGGCTGTCCATGTCCCACGGCGTGGAGCTGATTAGCCGTCCCAAGCGCCACTTTAGCCCGGTGATGCGGCAATTGATGGACTACCTCAAAGCGCAAACCGCCGCCTAGCTATGCCGCGCATGAGGAGCTCCGGCGTGCAGCGTGGGATGTTTGCGGAAGAGTCGCCTATTACCGGTGAGCCGCTCGCTGCCAGGCTGCGGCCGCGATCCCTCGACGATTTCGTCGGCCAGGAGCGCATCATCGGCCGAGGGCGCGTGCTGCGCACCGCCATCGAGCGCGACCAGCTGAGCTCGATCATCTTCTGGGGGCCGCCCGGATCGGGCAAGACGACGCTGGCCGAGATCATCGCCCGCATGACCAGCTCCAACTTCGTGGCGCTGAGCGCGGTCAGCTCCGGAGTGGCCGACCTGCGACGAGTGATCGACGATGCCGCCAAGCTGCGGCGGGGCAGCATCCGCACCATCCTGTTCATCGACGAAATCCACCGCTTCAGCAAATCGCAGCAGGACGCCGTGCTGCAGGCGGTGGAGAACGGCACCGTGACGTTGATCGGCGCGACCACGGAGAACCCCTCTTTCGAGGTCAACTCGGCCCTGCTGTCCCGCTGCCGCGTGTTCACCCTCAAGCCGCTGACGGACGAGCAACTCGACGCCATTGTCACCCGCGGCCTGGCCGAGCTTGGCGCCTCCATCCAGGACGACGCCCGCCGGTTCCTGGTGCAGATGGCGCACGGCGACGCCCGCGTCGCCCTCAACGCGCTCGAGCTGGCGTGGGCTGCTGTTCCTCTCCCCCCGCGGGGGGAGAGGCTAGGCGAGGGCACGTCGGCGGCGCCGATCGGCCTCCCCGCCATCGAGGACGCTCTGCAGCATCGCGCGCTGCTCTACGACCGCCAGGGCGATCAGCACTACGACGTGATCTCCGCCTTCATCAAGAGCGTGCGGGGTTCCGACCCAGACGCGGCGGTGTACTGGCTG
>DATGVV010000002.1:0-1744 GCA_035299885.1 Chloroflexota bacterium
AGCCTATTCTAGCTCATCGGAGGGGGTCTACTTATCCAGAACTCACGTTAAATAAACCGTCATCAGACAACGCACAGAGTACTCATCCTTCAGTTGGAGCCGTTTGAAGAGGAACGCAAGCGACTTGTGTTATCCAATAGCAAGTGGCTCAATCTTCCGGGGCATGAAGTCTCCTGGGGGGCGTTTCAGTATTCGTTCTTAGCCACAGATGAACGCAGATGAACACGGATACTCGGAGAAGAACCCATCCATGTCGCCCAAATCTTTTTATCGGTGTTCATGCCCTGCCGGAACACTAGGGGGTTCCTCGTTGCAACTGACGCAGTGACGGTGAGACGAGGCCACCCAGCCCGGCGAGGATGCAGGCGAGGCCAGAGATAGCGATCACCCGCGGCGCCGAGAGATATTGCAGCAGCACGCCACCGAACGCGGCTCCCAGCGGCGCCGCCGCTACCACCAGCGAATGCCGCGCGCCGAAGACCTGGCCGCGTATCTCGGCCGGGACGAGCCGCTGCAACAGGGTGGTTTCCATCGGCGCATAGGGCGCCCAGGATGCTCCAGCCACACCGAGGAACAGCATCGCGAGCGGGAGCTGTCGGATGAAAAACAGGGGGCACAGCAGCGCTCCCCAGAGCACAGCGATCATCGGTAAGGCAATGCTCGGCCGCCAGCGGCGCGAGAGCTTGGTCAGCGTCAACACACCAGCGAAGGCCCCCGCGCCGAAGCCGGTCCACAGCAGCCCGTAGCCGTCGGCGTTGGCGTGTAATGTCTGGCCGCTGTAGACCGGCAGGGCCGCCTCCAACGGGCCGTAGGAGAAGAAGAACACCAGCGAGAGAAGCGTGAGCGCGGGCACGTAGCGCAGGCTGAACAGCGCGCCGAAGCCGAGCCAGCGATTGGCTGCCGCATGCTGTGCGACACGTGGTTCGCGAGTGATCGTGGGCAGGGTCAGCGCTAGCAGGCCCATCAGCAAGAAGCTGGCGGCGTCGACGAACAGCGCCCAGGGACCGCCCAACCTGGCGACGGCGAAGCCTGCTGCCACTGGGCCGGCGAGATACGAAAATTGCAGGCTGGTCGCGGTCAGCGCATTGGCGCGATCGAGGGCGGCGTCGTCCACCAGGTGCGGCACAAACGCCCGTACCCCAGCCGTGGTTGCTGGCGAGAGCGCTCCGGCCAGCAACGCCAGCACGAAGACGTGCCAGAGCTGCAACGATCCCAGGGCGTAGAGCGTGGGGATCGCCGCGATGAGTGCCGCTCGGGCGAGGTTGTCGAAGCCCATCACCAGCCGCGGCTGGTAGCGATCCAGCAGACGCCCGAGGATCGCCCCGGTGACGACGCCGGGGAGGTCGAAGCAGAGGATGACGAGGCCGACCGCCGCACCAGAGCCGGTCAACTGCAGCACGAACCAGAGCAAGGCGATGATGGTGAACTGGTCCCCGAGATACGAGATGCTCAGCCCCAGCCAAAGCCGCTGAAACGCGGGCTGGCGCAACGGACCGGCTACGGCAGCGGTTCGCGTCACTTTTTGCTTTTTTGCGCCTTCGCTCGAGCACCTGCAGACGCCTTCCTCTTCAATTTGGTCTGGTTGTAGTCAACGGCGGCGCGGACGAGATTTTTTAGAGCACGCTCATTAATCTTGTCGCCCTCGAAAAAATCGATCGCTCGCCACGCGTTGCCTTCCAGGCCCGCGTTGAAGAGCTTGTCGGGATCCGGGATTTTCGCCCCGTGGGAAAAGGTAAGCTTCACT
>DATGVV010000003.1:0-3770 GCA_035299885.1 Chloroflexota bacterium
CTAGTTTGCGCTTCGACCGACTGCCCGCGGAGGTTGTGGAGCGTACAAAGGACCTCCTTCTCGACCACCTGGGCGTCTGCTGGCGAGGCATGCAGGCGGACTCGAGCGCCGCTGTGCTGCGCGCCGCACGCGCCCTCGCCGACGGCGGGCGCAGCACCGTCGTTGGCCAGGCCGAGCGACTGTCGCCCGCATGGGCGGCGCTGGTCAATGGCACTGCCGCGCACGCCATCGAGATGGACGATGTGGCCTCGAAGTCTTCGCTGCACCCCGGCGTGCCCGTGTTCCCGGCGGCACTCGCGCTGGCCGAAGAGCTCGATGCTTCGGCCGAAGCGCTGCTGGTGGCGGTGATCGTTGCCTATGAAGTGGTCATGCGCGTGGGCAATGCGTTGAATCCGGCCTCGGCCTATAAGCGCGGCTTCCATCCGACCGGCGTGGCCGGCGCTTTCGGAGCCACTGCGGCCGCGGCCTCGCTGCTGGGCCTGGACGCGGAGCGGTTCGCAAATGCGCTGGGTATCGCGGGGACGATGGCGTCCGGCTCGATCGAGTACCTCAGCGGCGGCGCCTGGACGAAGCGCCTTAATGCCGGCTGGGCCGCGCACTGCGGCGTGGTGGCCGCACGGCTCGCGACCGAAGGGTTCACCGGCCCAGCAACGGCCATCGAAGGCCCGCTTGGCCTGCTGCACGCCTACTCCGACGAGCCCAATGCGAATGAGGCAATCGCGGGCCTGGTGGAGAGCTATCAAGTCATGCGGGTCTCGATCAAGCCTTACGCCTGCTGCCGTTACAACCATGGGCCGATTGACTGTATGCTCCAGCTTCGTCGCTCGGTTTCGGACCTGGACGCCATCGAGGACATCCGGCTGGGCGTGCTGAGCGGCGGCTACCTGCTGGTGGCCGATCCGATCGATCAGAAGCGCCAGCCCCACAACGTCGTGGACGCGCAGTTCAGCGCTCCGTTCGCCGCCGCGGTGGCGCTGGTCCACGGCCAGGCTGGCCTGCCCCAGTACACCCAGGCCACCGTCGACGACTCGCGCATCCGCTCGCTCATGGCCCGCGTCACCTGCTACACCGACCCGGAGCTGGACGCGGTCTACCCCGATCAGTGGCCCGCGGCAGCCTCCATTCGCCTGCGCTCCGGCGCCGTCCTCGAAGCGCACCAACCCTATCCGCTAGGTGAGCCCGAGAACCCCCTCTCGACCGAGGCCCTAACCGCCAAGTTCCGTCAGATGGTAGACGTCCCCTGGGCCGACGAGGCCATCGAGCGCATCCGCGCTCTGCCCGCCGGCTCCGTGCCCGGCGTGCTGGCGCTGTTCAGGGCTTAGCCTCTGGATTGCTTGAGTTCCCACCATGACACATCCACATCGTCCAGGCAAGTGCTTGCCCGAGAGTGGCCGGTGCCAGTGTGCCATGGGCCTTCGCGTATTTCGATGATGGTGAGGTCGGCCAGGGCTAGGCAGCGCCAGTTGTCGTTGGAGCCGTCCTCGCCAAGGCCATGCTCGCTGAAGCCGGCGAACTGATAGAAGAGAGCCTGCGGGCGACCGGCTTTGCAGCCAATGGCATGCGGGCAAAGTTGCCGGCGCAGCTTCTTGTAGTCGGCGATCACCTGCCGCTCGTGGAGGATGGCCTCGCGAATCAGTGGGTATGTGTCAGGCGCTGCCACGGCCGGTTCCTTCTCTGAAGTGTATCAAGCCGCCGGCCGAGCGCTAAGCAGCTGGCGCGGAGGGGCAAAGCTCGCTAGCATAGCCGGTGAGGGCGATTGAGTGGCCTCGCAGAGCAGAGGCGGCAAGGGCGTGCTGCACAAGCGGCTGAGCGTGCTGCTGAACATTGCCTTGCTGCTGGTGGTGCTGGCCACGTTCCTGTCCGGGTTCGTCGGCGCGGCGCTCGACTTGAACCGTTTCGCCTACCACAAATACGCCGCCTATGCCGCCATCGTGCTGGCGTTGGCGCACGTGGTTCTCCATTGGCGGGCCCTGGTCGGGCAGATCCGGCGCTGGCTGGTCCACGCCCCCATACCACCCATGCCCCGGCCCAGCGTTCGACTTCCGGAGGGGCCGCTGCTCAGCCGGCGAGCGATGCTGCTGCCGCCGTTTTGGCTGGCGGCAGGCGGCGTCGCTGGGCGTTGGCTGCTCCTGCCCGGCAGCCGGCCGGCCTTCGAAGAGGGCGACGACCTGGGCCAGGTCTACCAGCAGTGGAGCAAACCCAGCTACGCCGGACTGCTGGCGAAATCGCTCCGACTGGCGCCCCAGCCTCCGCTGTACAAGACCTACCCCGGTGCGCCGGTGATGGCCCTGCCGGCCACCGACAGGAGCCTTGACCGTCCGCTGGCCGAGACCATCGAGCGCCGCCGCTCCATGCGCGAGTACGCTTCCCGGCCCCTCACGCTCGCCGAGGTATCGCAGCTGCTGCACTACTGCGGCGGCATCACCGACCGGCGCGACCCGACGTGGGCCTTTCGGGCCGCACCGTCATCAGGCGCCTTGTACCCAATTGAGCTGTACGCCGCCGCCTTCAATGTGCAGGGCCTCGCTCCGGGCGTTTACCACTACGACGTGCAGCGCCATGCCCTGGAGCAGCTGCGCACGGGCGACGTGCGCCAGCAGGCCTTCAGTGCCGCCCTGTCCCAGGAGATGGTGCTGCACGCCTCGATGATGCTGGTGTTCACCGGCATGTTTTCGCGCGTGCAGTGGAAGTACGTCGACCGCAGCTATCGCTACATGCTGCTGGAGGCTGGCCACCTGGGCCAGAACGCCTACCTGACGGCTGGAGCCATGGGCCTGGGCGTGTGCGGCATGGGCGCCTTCCTGGACGACGACGTGAACCAGCTCATCGGCGTGGACGGTAAGGACGAAGCCGCCGTGTACCTGATGGCAATTGGCGCTTTAGCGTAAGCGGCCGAAGGTCATGGACGCAAGCTGGACGGCGAAGTCCAGGCGGGTGCCGGGGACGAGGACGATGGTCACCACGGCGTTGGAGCGGCGAGACCGCAAGGCAAGCTGCCGGAAAGTGGCCGAGTAGGACGAGGGGTCGTCCGGCTTCCAGGTCAGGACCTGAGTTTCGTCGCCGAGCTGGGTTGTCTTCAGGACTCCGTCGCTCTGCTGCAGGTTGCCCAGGTCCAGGAACAGCGTGTGAGCCAGCTCGGGCGAGGGCAGCAGCTGGATGGTCTGAACGATAGTCCGGCTGGCAGAGAAGCGGTCCTGGCCCGTCCGGAACAGGGTGGCCGATGCCGACATCTCATTGATGTTGGAGTCTGCCATCTGGAAGCCGAAGCCGAGCGCGGCCGCTGGCAACAGCCCGGTGGCCGGCTCGCTGAACATGCCGGATTCGGGGGTGAAGCCGTTCAGCTCCCACGCGAAGCGCTCCGTATTGGCTCGCCGGGTGGGGCCTTCCGGGCCCAGTATCAGGGTGCGGCTGGTGCCGATGAAGCCCGTCCAGTTGTCCGCCTTGCGCCACAGCAGCAGGCCCTTGCTGGTAGCCTGGGAAGCGTCGCCGTTGTCCTCGTCGATCTGGCCGCCGCGGCATTCGCCGACCTCGCTGGGGGCCGCGTCGTGGAGGCTCCGGAAGGTGTCGAGAAGGGTGCATTGCGAAGGCGATTGGGCGGCGGCCGGAGGCGCCAAGGCGAGGCAGCACAGCAGCGATGCCAGAAGGGGGAACGATCGCCACAGGGACATGGGCCGCCTTGTGGTAGCCATTGTCGCACGACTACTTCCGAATCAGCGGCAGCACTTCGGAGATGACGGCCTCCAGCTGATCGTGTTTTTCGACGGGCGGGC
>DATGVV010000004.1:0-4700 GCA_035299885.1 Chloroflexota bacterium
AACGTTCGGTCTGCATGGGCATCCTGCAGGTTATCTAGTCAAAGCGAGCAAGCATCGCATAAGTACAAAAGCGCTGTTCCTCGTTGGAGATGAGGTCTTAGGCTGGCGAGCATAATGCCCTGGGAGCAGCAGGCGCGACGACGAAAGGACGTCCATGTTGACCTAGCGGCGTTTACAACCCACGAAATAGCGCGCCTATTGAATTTCCGGAAAGTCTACCTGACAGGCCATTATGCCGATGACGACCCGTACACCCACGGTCCTTCGGCAGCTCGTCAAACTAACGAATCGGGCAATCCACCTAAAGGCGATGACGGTTCTGCGGGATAGTCATCCGGGAGCAGAGAATCTAGAGCTGACGCACTAGAGTAATTTCTGCTAGTATGGGCGGGACTTTGCTAACGGCTCGCCCGCAGACCGCCAGCTCGGAGAGTGCGAAACCGCCTGGTCCACAAGGTCTGTAGAGAGAATCGGCCCAGTGCAGCGCCGTCTCTGGAGAGCAGAAGGGAGCGGGTTGCCTTGGGAATGCCTTACGGAGCAGCAGCCTGATCGTGGAGAGGTCCGGCCCGCCGCCGGAGCCCTGGGATAACGAAGCCCGATGGCCAAGCAGGAGCCCGAGCCAGACGATCCGAGCTATAGCACTCGAGCCCTCCGGCTATAAATGGGTCCGCGGTCTGGTCGACCAATTCTCCACTTCGTGGCTGCTGGTCCTGCCGCACTTCAGGAGCGCCCCATACCGCTGTATCACGCATGGGCTAGTGCTGACGATGGCGTTAAGCGTTCTGGCCGCCAGCTTCTCGCAAGTGCAGCAGGAGCCCTCTTCGAACAGGCCGTTCGTCGCATCCGAGCATCAAACGCCTGTCGCGATCGTAGCCAAGCCCATTCCGTCCACTCAAAAGGCCGCCCCGCCTGATGTGTCGGCCAGGATGCTGGCGCCACAGCCGCCTGCACCGCCGCCGGCCAAACCGGCGCCGGACCTCAACGTGTACGTGGTCCAGGATGGCGATAATCCCTACGACCTAGCCACAAAGTTTGGCATCGGCGAAGAGACATTCGTCAGCGCCAATGGCCTCAACGCCGATAGTGTGCTGCAGATTGGACAGCGCCTGCTGGTGCCACCCGTCAACGGCGTGGTGGTCACCACTCAGCAAGGCGACAGCCCCAAGGAGATCGCAGACCAATGGAAGCTCGATGTGCCGACGCTGCTCTCCGTGAACAAGCTTCCAGCTGACACGCAGACGCTCGTGCCGGGTGAGGCACTGATGCTGCCCGGAGCTACGCCGGCTGTGCGTCTCTTCCCAGTGGGTGACATCAGCGACAGGGATGCGCCCGCCGACACACCGGCGGGTCTGGCCGTGGTCAAAACGGCGTCACGGCCTAACGCTCAGCCGAAGACGCTGTCCACCCCCGCCTGGGCTCCCACCGTCAACGCCCCTGCGGGAGTTCGCCGCTCAGGGCCAAACAACTTCCCATGGGGCCAGTGCACCTGGTGGGCGGCGCAGTCACGGCCGGATATCGGCGCCAGCGTGATCGGCAACGCCGCCAGCTGGCTGTACTCGGCGCGGGGCGCGGGTCTCCCAACCGGCTCAGTGCCGCGCGCGGGCGCCATCGCAGTCTACCAGCCCGGCGCCCAGGGAGCGGCCTGGACGGGCCACGTGGCCTACGTTACGTCGGTGGCCGGTGACGGCGTGCACTTCACCGTGAGCGAGATGAACTTCCCCTACTGGGGCAGCATCACCGGCCGCGCCTCCTGGACCGGCCCCGGAGTTGGCTTTATTTACTAGCGCTTTGGGCCGGGACTTTGGACGCCTGTCCAGCCTGCCGGCAAGTGGGTGAATTCCCCGATGCGATTTTGGCCCGGAGCGGACTATCTGCTTGTCGGCAATGACGCGGCGCGATGTCTCGAAAGACCATGGAAGACGTACTTGGCCGCTGATCATCCGAAGCACCATGAGCTGATGCTGCTCATTGGAATTCCTGGACTTCAAAGATGTCGTCGGGCATCATGCCGTGGGCTTCGCGGTGGACCGCCAGGGCGGCCTCTATGCTGGGCGCATCCGACAGGCAGAACACCTTCCCGGTGGCCGGGTCGTACCAGTACTTCAGGTATCGCACCCCGTGCTTGGACTGAATCGCAAGGTCGCGGCGGTGCGCGTCGTAGACATCATCCGGCGAGGTGCCTGGTTCGATGGTGTGAATATCCATGAAGCGTGCCATCTCTTCCTCCTGAACCCGACATAGTTGGGCACCACGCCACCGTGAGTACAAGGCGGCACCACGCAAACTTGGCATGAGCACTTCCGGCACCCACTGATGGCGGGCGCAAGATGCGGAAAACCGCCTGCTCGGATAGCCACTCGGAGGTGCGCCTTGGGGTCACGGACAGGGAGCGTATCGGACTGCGTAGGGCGTTTGTCTGTCTCCAATGGTCAAAAGCCCTCTTGCTGGATTAGCTCCTAAAGACTAGGCTAGGGGCTCCAATTCGTCTTCAAACAGACGAGGAAAAGAAAGACGGACGGAGGCATAGACCATGGGTCACGCCTGTTCCCTACAACCTGTCCCAATCTCCTCCAGCATCTGAGGACGAGATGCAACCTGTTCGTGACATACAGGGTTTACCCCAGATTAAGGTCGTCGGCTGCGGAGGCGCCGGCTGCAATGCCGTGAACCGCATGATCGAATCCGGCGGCCGAGGCGTCGACTTCATCGCCATCAACACCGACGGGCAAGCGCTGCTGCTGTCGGATGCTCCGACCAAGATCCGCATCGGCGACAAGATGACGAACGGCCTCGGGGCGGGCGGCGATCCCGTGTTAGGCGCCAAGGCGGCTGATGAAAGTAGCGACCAAATTCGTGAGCCGCTGCAAGGCGCTGACATGATCTTCATCGCCGCCGGCATGGGTGGCGGCACCGGCACAGGCGCGGCCCCCATCGTCGCCCAAATCGCTCGCGAGCTGGGCGCCCTGACGGTGGGCATCATCACCAGACCATTCGGCTTCGAAGGCGCCCGCAGGCGCGGCTGCGCCGAGAAGGGCATCGAAGAGCTCCAGGAGCGGGTCGATACGCTAATCGCCATTCCCAACGACCGGCTGCTGCAGGTCACAAACAAGAACACGCCGGTGTCGGAAGCATTTCGCCTCGCCGACGAGATGCTGCGCCAAGGCATCGAGGGTATTTCGGATCTCATTCTGGTGCCTGGCCTGGTGAACCTGGACTTCGCCGACGTTAGAGCCATCATGTCGAGCGCCGGCACTGCATTGATGGCCATTGGCCGCGGCACAGGCGAAAATAGAGCGGCGGACGCGGCTCAGGCAGCCCTCTCTAGCCCATTGCTGGACATCGAAATGACCGGCGCCAAGGGGCTGCTGTTCAACTTGATGGGCGGCACAGACCTAGGGTTGTGGGAACTGAATGAAGCTGCGGACATCGTCAGAAGGGCGGCCGACCCTCAGGCGAACATCATCTTTGGCGCGGTGATCGACCCGCGACTGGAGGGCGAGGTTAGGATCACGCTCATCGCTACCGGCTTCGGCGAGACCTGGGCGCAGAGGCCCATCCGGCTGCCCAGCATCACCCTGGAGGATGTGCCGCGGCGGCCAATCACCCTTTCGCACGAAGGCCTGCCACTTCGCCCGGCTGTGGGCGATGCCCGGCCGCCAGCTCCGGCTCTGGACCGCCGCCTGGCCGCACCCAACGACATCGATATCCCGACCTTCCGGCGCCGTCGGGCCTAATAGGAAGCAGCTTTCCCAGAAGTGCCACACGGCGCTGTGAAGATTCTTAGGGCCTGTTTGGACTACCAGTCCCGGGGCAGGTTCGCTTCAATCCAGTCCCAGGCATCCTTCGGAAGCCAGCCTCCGGCAGGCCGCTTGGCCGGCAGGATGAGCATGTGATCCTCCTGCTGAATTACAGGGACCAGGAGATCATGCAATTCCAGCAGCGTCTCGTAACGCAAAACCAACCAGACACCGGTCATGTAGTGCCACCAGCGATGAGACTGCCGGAGTTCGGTTTCGAGCCTCGAATGGTTAGCCCACGGTTTGACCTTTTCCACGCAGACCAGATAGGCATACGGAAGCTGCAGAGACACTATTCATCCGCCGCTTGGTGGTAGTGCTCTCGTTTCCTGGCCCTCTGGCGGCTCTGGTGCCAGGATGCTAGGCAACGACAGTGCCGTCTCAGCAGCCATCTGCTGGTGCTCCGTTCCCATAATCATTGCCTGGTGCTGAAGCCAGCCCGACTCCCATAGAAGCAGTGAGTCGGGTTTGACGACCGCCAACACGACTCCAACAACTAAGAGAGCAGCGAATGCGGCTGCTACTACATAGAACTTGATGTCGGTTAAGCCATAGATTTGCGACAGGATCGCGAATATGATGAACAGGAGGAACAGGACCATAAGGTAAGTGGGTAAGGACCGGACGCGCCTCACAAAATGAGCCGCGTTGGCGAGAGATAGAAAGCCGTGACCGAATTGCTGCAAGCTCGCTGTGCAGTGTACGTTACTCGCCTGAGTAACGCTAGCCGAAACCAGAGCTGCTCCGTTTGTAAACGAGGGCCTCTTCATCGGTCACCTGCGGCGTGGCATCCAATCAATGCCGACATTACTCATGACTTTTGGGTGGTCAATTCACCTACCGACGGAAGTTTGCGTTGACGCCTTGGATGAAGACATCAGGGGCAGGCATGCCAGAAGATGC
>DATGVV010000005.1:0-7655 GCA_035299885.1 Chloroflexota bacterium
CCTCCGCGCCAGAAGTGGAGGGCTGGCAGCCGCCCGCCGGCATCCGTATCGAGCAGCCCTCACGCAAGGCGCCGCTGGCGGATCTGCTGGTGACAGGCGAGATCGACGCCCTGGCCGTGCCGACCATCATCGCCCCCTATCGCCAGGGCCACCCCAAGATCGATCGCCTGTTCCCCAAGTACCAGGAGGTCGAGATGGACTACTTCCGGCGCACAGGCATCTTCCCGGTCAGCCATGCCATCGTCATCCGCGGCTCGGCGTTAGAGGAGCGCGAGTGGATTGTCGCCAGCTTGTGGAAGGCCTGGCAGCAAGCCAAGCACGAGTCGTACGAGTACACCAAGCACCCCGGCCATTCCAACCTGGCTTGGTATGGCGCGCAGCAGGAACAGGAGCGGGAGATCTTCGGCGCCGACGCGTGGCCCTACGACGTCGAGAGCAACCGCAGGCCACTCGAGGCAGTCACGCTGTACGCCTACGAGCAGGGGCTGACCAAACGTCAGATCCCGATCGAGGAGCTGTTCCACCCCGCCGCGCGAGGGCCGGCGCCGGCGGTCTAGGAGGCAAGCAATGGACGACGTCAAGACCGCGGCTGAGCTCGATAGCTGGCTCGCCGAACGGCACATGCAGGGTCACTGGAAGCACATGGCCCGGCCGATCGATCCGCAGCCCTGTTTGTGGCGCTGGGAGGACATCTACGCCGGACTGATGAAGGCCACCGAGGTGGTGCCCATGAGCGACACGCCCCGGCGCACGATCCAGCTCAAGAATCCCAACCTGGGCGACCGCATGACGAACACCATCCACATCTCGGTCCAATGCGTCATGCCCGGCGAGCTGGCCACCGCCCACCGCCACAACGCGGCCGCGATTCGCTTTGTGGTCAAGGGCGTGGAGGGCGCTTTTACCGTCGTCGAAGGCGAGCCCATCCCGATGCTCGATGGCGATCTGATCACCACCCCCAACTGGACCTGGCACGACCACTACAACGAGGGCGACGAGCCCGTGATCTGGCTCGACGGGCTGGATATCCGTCTGGTCAGCCTGGCTAAGATGTTCCAGGAGCCGTTCTCCGAAGACCGCCAGGCCGTGCAGAAGCCGGTTGGCTTCTCCGGTCAGACGCTGGGACACGTGCGGCCGCCGTTCCTCAAGAGCGAGCACCGCACGCCGCCGTTCCGCTACGCCTGGTCCGATACGCAGGCGACGATCGATGCGCTCAAAGCCGCTGAGGCCGAGGACCCGTGCGACGGGATCTACCTGACCTACAGCCATCCGGTTGACGGCGGGCCGACGCTGCCGACGTTCGCCTGCGACGTCCAGCTGCTGCGCCCCCGCCGCGGCTTGCGCGCTCACCGCCACACCTGCACGACCATCTACCACGCCTTCCGCGGCGAGGGCGTGACGCAGATAGAGGATCAGCGCTTCGAGTGGCAGCAGGGCGACATCTTCGTCGTCCCGCCCTGGACCTGGCACAAGCACGAGAACACCTCATCTGGCGAGAGCGTCCTATTCTCGATGACGGACCGCCCGGCGATCCAGGCGCTCGACGTCTACCGCGAAGAACTGGAGTAGTGTCATTCTGAGCCGCAGGCGAAGAATCCGTCACCTGGGTCCGGATCCTTCGCTTCGCTCAGGATGACAAAGCCCCTGTACGCCGGTTCGCCAGCTGCGCCACCACGTTATGGATGATGCGCAGCCCGGCCTCGCCGCCTAGCGTCAGTATCGACTCAGGGTGGAACTGCACCGCGGCGATTGGCCTCCCCACATGTTCGATGGCCATGATCACGCCGTCATCGCTGACCGCGGTCTCGCGCAGCTCACTCGGCAGGGTCTCGCGCCGGGCATAGAGGGAGTGATAGCGACCGGCCACGAGTTCCTCTGGCAGGCCCTCGAACAGCGGGCTGCCGAGCACGCGGATGCGCGATGGCTTGCCGTGCACCGGCCGCGGCAGCAGGTCGAGCTGACCGCCGAAGTGCTCCACGATACCCTGCAGCCCAAGGCATACCCCAAACAAGGGGACGTCCCGCTCCAGGATGGCGCCAATCGTGCCCGAGAGGTCGAAGTCCGAGGGGCGGCCGGGGCCAGGTGAGAGCAGCACCAGGTCTGGCCGGTAGCTCGCCAGCTCGGCGAAGACCGCCTCGCCGGCGCGCAGCGTGACTACCTCGGCGCCGGTCTGGCGCAGGTAGTTGGCCAGCGTGTGGACGAAGGAGTCTTGATGGTCCACCAGCAGGATGCGCCTGCCCTCGCCGGGTCGGGCGTGGTGCAGCCGGGCATCGTCCCTCGTGGCATCCGGCCGGCGAATCACGTCCAGGAAGGCCGAAGCCTTCAGCCGCGTCTCGGCTTCCTCGGCCTCGGGATCGGAGTCGTACAGCAGCGTGGCGCCCACGCGGACCCGCGCGACGCCGTCCCTCACGTGGATGGTACGCAGCGTGAGGCCGGTGTTCAGGTTGCCGTTGAAGCCGACCACGCCCACGGCCCCGCCATACCAGCAACGGGCCGATTTCTCATGGTCCTCCAGGAACTGCATGGCCCAGGCCTTGGGGGCGCCAGTAACCGTGACCGCCCAGGTGTGGGCCAGGAAGGCGTCGAGCGCATCGAACTCGGGCCGCAGCTCGCCTTCGACGTGGTCCACGGTGTGGATCAGGCGTGAGTACATCTCGATTTGGCGCCGGCCGATGACGCGCACGCTGCCGGGCTCGCAGATGCGGGACTTGTCATTGCGGTCGACGTCGGTGCACATCGTCAGCTCAGACTCGTCCTTGGCGGAGTTCAGCAGCTCACGGATGTTCTCGGCGTCCTCGATAGCATCGGCGCCGCGGGCGATGGTGCCCGAGATGGGGCATGTCTCCACCCGCCGGCCTTCGACCCGCACGTACATCTCCGGCGAGGCGCCCACCAGGTACTCGGCCTCGCCCAGGTTCATGAGGAAGCCGTAGGGCGCCGGGTTGCGGCGGCGCAGGCGGCGGAACAGCTCGGCCGGCGAGGGTCGGCAGGGCTCGGAGAACGTCTGGCCCGGCACGACCTCGAATAGATCGCCGCGACGGAAGGCCTCCTTGGCCAGCGCCACGCCGGCCGCGTACTCGCCTGGCGCATGGTCCACCGATGGCTCGCCGTGTTCCGCCGGCTGGTAGAGACTCGACGGTCCGCCACGCGCCAGGCCAATGGTCGACTGGCCGCCGAGTTCGAAGTCGTAGCGGCGCCGCTCGGCAACCTGCCGCTGATGGTCCACGATCAGCAGCTCGTCCGGTAGGTACAGCACCAGGTCGCGCTGCTCGGGCGGGCGCGGCAGCCGCTTGCGGATGGGCTCGAACTGGAAGGCGAGGTCGTAGCCGAAAGCGCCATACAGGCCCAGGTGCGGATCGGTCTCGCTGGCGAACAGCTCGACCAACGCCCGCACGACGGTAAACGCCGACGGCTGTTTGCTGCGCTCCTCTTCGAAAAAGCGCTCGTGGCCGGGCTCGATCCGGCCCACCATGAACATGTCATTCTGAGCCGTAGGCGAAGAACCTTCCCCGTCGCGGGAACGAGAAGGTCCTTCGCTTCGCTCAGGATGACAGAGGGAGAGATCCCGCACTGCTGCCAGCCGCGCCAGCACCTCCCGGATGCCCGGCAGCAGCACCTGGCCCCGCTCGTTCAGCGCGGCCAGCTCGAAGGCCAGTCCTCGAAAAGTGAGCCGCAGTGGCGGATCGACGAAGCCCATGTCCCAGCGCGTGTAGCGCCCCGGGTACTCGTAGCTCGAGGTCAGCACCGCGCCTTGCCGGCTGTCCAGCGCGTCCAGCAGCGGCTCGATGGCGCCCTGGTGCGGCTGCCGGTCGATGGCGCGATGCACCGTCACCCCGCCCTCGGTGTGGTACAGGCTCTCTTCCATCAAGGCTCCTCCATCAGAAGAGCCGCTCGAGAGGCGCTCCGCAAAACATCAGAGCCGCCCCATCCGAGGCGGCTCCGTCGATTACTCGAGATACGTGCGAACGACGCGCTGGCCGCCTACCTGGGCGGCCACCACCATGACTGGCTTGCGTTCCGCTCGAGCACGACGCGGATTTTAGCAGACAATCGGCGGCAGGGTACGATCGCACCGGCTATGAGGTTCCGGCCGCTGTCCATGCTGATGCTGGTCCTGCTGGGGGCCTGTGGCGGGACGCAGCCGGCTGCCTTGCCGGACGCCAGCTCGGCCGCGCCGCTCGTGCCCGTCAAGACGTCCAACATCGGAGTCAGCGGCGGCGTGCTGCCACTGTGGATTAGCGTCGAGGGCGGCTACTTCCGCAAGCACGGCCTGGACGTGAGCTCGGACACGCTCACCACCAGCAGCGCCGCAACGGTGGCGGCCCTCGTGTCGGGCCAGATACAGGTCGCCTGGACCGACGGTACCAGCGCCGTGAATGCCCGCGCGGGTGGTGGCGACGTGACGGTTGTGACCACGATCCATCCTGCCTACAGCTACCTGCTCATGGCAGCACCGGAGATTAAGACGCCGGACGACCTCAAGGGCAAGAAGCTGGCCGTGAGCAGCCTCACGGGCACCGACGCTGTAGCCACCAAGCTGGCGCTGAGCCGCCTCGGCCTCAATTGGCAGAAGGACGTTGCGCTGGTGGCCACCGGTGACAACGCTAGCCGAACGGCCGCGCTCATCGGCGGCTCGGTCCAGGGAACGCTGCAAGAGCCGCCCGGGTCGCTGGTGCTGGAGGACAAGGGCTTCCACGCGGTGGCCGATCTCACGCCCATGAAGCTGCCGTCGGTCAACGCCTCGCTGATCGTCCAGACCGCTTATCTGAGGCAGCACCGTGAGGTCATCCAGGGCTTCATCGATGGCATCGTGGAAGGCATCGCGCGGCTCAAGAAGGACAAGCCCTATTCGGTCAGCGTGCTCAAGAAGTACTTCAAGAACGATGACTACAAGGTCATGAGCATCGTCTACGACTACTACCTGCCCAACACGCCCAGCTTGCCGTACCCAAATGCGGAGCTGTTTTCGTCCGCGATCGATGAGCTGGCCAAGGAAAATCCCAAGCTCAAAGAGGTGGACTTGAGCAAGGTGGTGGACCGCTCGCTGGTCCAGAGCGCGGCCGATCGGAAGCTAGATCAGAGTTAGCGCTGTCATTCTGAGCCGCTGGCGAAGATCTGCCCGATTCCCCGCCGCGGCGGAAGGTCCTTCGGCCTACGGCCTCAGGATGACATCACCAAACTTGTCAAGCACCTGGCGGCGCAGCTCGCGCGGGCTGCGGCTGACCTGTGGGAACCGGTCCTTCCAGGTGAACGGCCGGATGGCGTAGAAGATGGCTCGGCTGTTGGTGTGATCTTTGGCCGCGCGCCGCTCCGGCGACATGCGAGGGTCGAGCGGGGTGCTCCAGCAGTTATCCACGATTTCGATGTCGCGGGCCGGATCGACACGCGTCTCCATGGCCCACACCACTTCCTTCAGGTCGCTGGGGTCGATGTCCTCATCCACGATGACTACCAGCCGGCCGTTGCGGGCGATGGCGTTCAGGCCCAGGATGGCCATGCCGGTCTGCTTGGCGTGGCCGGCGTAGCGCTGCTTGATGGCCACCACGATGAGGTAGCGGCTGTGGACCCACACGCCGGCCACGTCCTGGATGCCGGCGCTTTCCAGCTGGTCCCACAGCAGCGCCGCCTTGAAGTCGAGGCCCATCTCCGGCGCGCCGGGCCACAGTGGCGGCTGGCTCATGATGATCGGTTCGTCGCGGTGGTAGAGCGCCTTTACGCGGATGACCGGCTGAGGCTCGCCAGTGCCACGCGTCCCGCCTGAGTAGTAGCCGGGCCATTCGCCGAACGGCCCCTCGTCGGCGGCCTCAACGTTGGGCGGCGGCACCTCGCCCTCAATGGCGATCTCCGCATGCGCCGGGATGGGCAACCCCGTGATCGGGCCGGGGATAACCTCCACCGGCGCGCCTCGCAGGCCACCAGCGATGTCGAGCTCGCAGACGCCCCACGTCAGCGCGGTGTGCGAGGGGAAGAAGATGGCCGGCTCGGTGCCGTACGTAGCCACCACGGGGCAGGCCTCGCCGCGGTCCCAGTGGCGCTGGCAAATCTGCCGGCCGTGCTGGCCAGGGCTCATCCACAGGCCCAGCAAATCCGGGCCGTGGACCTGCTGCCGGTACGTGCCCATGTTGATGAAGCCGCTCTCCGGGTCGCGGTTGATGAGCGAGTCGCCAGTCCCCATGTAGCGGCCGCCGTCGGACGCGTGGTAGCGCGGCACCGGGAAACGCAGCAGGTCGATGTCGCCGCCCTTCAGAACGTTCTGCATGACCGGTCCGCTAGCTACTTCCCGCGGCGGCAGCGGCTTGGCCTGCGCCTCATTCATGCGCCGCGACGCGAGGCGCAGCACTTCCATCTTTGGCTTCTCCGGATCGATGCCCAGCGCGACGGCGATGCGCCGGTATGAGGCCACCGGCAAGCCAAACACGCGGTAGCCCGCCGGGTAGCCCTGGATGCGATCGAACAGCAGCGCCGGCGGCTGTTCGATGAGCTCGGCTGTGGCCTCCGTCAGCGCGCCGATCTCCTGGTCCCAGTCCGCGCCGTCGATGTCCTTGACCTCACCGATCTCACGGCACCCGGCAAGGAACTCGCGCAAGTCCTGGATCATGCGGCCCTCTCCAGCTCCGCAAGCGCTTCGGCAGCCGTGATGACGCGGGCGAAAGCCTTCTGCCAGGCGCTGAAGAACGCCTTGCGCACCTCGTCTTCGTCGACGGCTCCCCAGCCCTGATCGACCATCGGTCGGGCCGCGCAGCAGTCGCTCAGGGCCACGACTTTGAAGCCCAGGTTGGCTGCCTCGCGAATGGTCGTGTCGCAGCCGAACTGGAGCGTGGTTCCGGCCACCAGCAGCGTGTCGCGCCCGCGGCTGCGGATGTATTCGACCACCGGCGTGCCGCTGATACAGCCCGACATCCAGCGCTTCACGAACACGAAGTCGTTGGGGTGCTCGCCGAAGCGGTCGGCCATGTGGCACAGGCTGGGATCAATCTCAGCGTCCGGCGCCAGCTCCTGGCGAACCACCGCCTTCTCACGAATGTTCTCAGAGCCGATCAGTGCGAATACCGTCGGAATCTCATGGGACCGGCAGAAGTCGACCAGCGGCACGAGTCTATCGAGCGAATCCAGGGCTTCGGGAGCGAAGAAGGGTGACGACGGTTCGACCATGCGCTGCTCGATGTCGTTGATGATGAGCGCGCAGCGGTCGGGGACTATATCTAGGTGCGGCACGGCTAGCGCAGGTAGCCGCGGTCACGCCAGAAGCGCTCGGCGGCAGGGTGCAGCGGCACGTCCAGCGGGCCCTCGGGCGTGTCGTAGCACATGCGCTCCAACGGCAGCGGTCCCTCGCCTTGCCAGGGAATCCGGTCGCGCCGGGCTTCCAGCGCGGCGCAGATGGCTGTCACCAGGTCATCAGGCGTGTGCTCGTGGCAGAACACCGGCCAGCCGCTGAAGTCGATGGTCAGCACATCGGCTGGAAGGCCGGGGTAATCGTTGGCCTCGATGACGCCCCGCCGGTAGCCCAGCGCCTCCAGCTTCTGGACGGTCGCCTCGCGCAGCGGCAGGATACGGAAACCAAGGCCCAGCGCGGCCGGCACGCCCGAGCCCACCGCCTCGTCGAAGATGGCGTTGACCTCGCCCGTCCGGGCGCTGTCCACGCGCAAGCTACTGCC
>DATGVV010000006.1:0-4512 GCA_035299885.1 Chloroflexota bacterium
AGGCAAAAGGGCTGGTGGCACTCCTACGGCGACGTGCTGCCCAGCGAGTACGCCCACTTCATCGGCCTGGAGTCAGACGCCACGTCCGTCCGGACGTATCAGCAGGTGCTCGTGCCCGGCCTGCTCCAGACCGAGGGCTACGCCCGTGCCGTCATCCAGGCCTTCCGGCCCCACGACACAGCCGCCGACATCGACCGCCGCGTGACCGTTCGCCACGAGCGACAGCGGCGCGTCACCGAAGACCGCTCGCTCCAGCTCTGGGCCATCCTGGGCGAAGGCGTCATCCGCCAGGTCGTCGGCGACCGAGAGGTGACGGCCGACCAACTCCGCTTCCTGGCTGAAGTTGCCGCTCTCCCCAATGTCGTCATCCAGGTCTTGCCCTATGCCGCTGGCGCGCACAGCGCCATGGTCGGCGCGTTCGAGATCCTCGGCTTCCCCGAGCCCATCGACCCCGACGTGGTCTACCTGGAGAACATGTCGAGCGCCCTGTTCCTGGAGGAGCCAGACGACATCACCCGCTACGTACAGGTGTTCGACTACCTCCGTGCTACCGCCCTCAGTCCGCAGGCAACAAGGGATATGCTGGGAGCCGCGACAGAGGAGTTAGCATGACCAACACGAGAGAGGAGCGCGGGACACCGGACATCGACCTGTCTCGCGCCGTGTGGCGAAAGAGCACCCGAAGCGGCGGTAATGGGAGCTGTGTTGAGGTAGCTGAACTCGGCACCCTAGTGGCCGTCCGTGACTCCAAGGACCCGGAAGGTCCGAAGCTCCAGTTCACCCCTGGCAACTGGCATACTTTCCTCCGGAGCGTGAAGGCCGGGATTTACGAGCTGTAAACATGTAAACCGCTAGGCCGCTGGCAGCGCAGTAGCTCATTGACCGGTCTGTTGCCCGCTACGCAGAGACAACCTTCCTGTACGAAAGCTCCCGCCTTCCATTACGATGGTTTCGTCTTAGTTCTGAGGTAGAATCAGGTCATGTTTCCAAAGCTGCGAAGAGTCACACTTACCTCAGGCGAATCCATTGAGATATCGAATGGCGTGACGGCCATTGTTGGACCAAACAACGCGGGGAAGAGTCTACTCCTCGCAGAAGTTAATAGATGGTTCTCGCTCCCGCAGGGCTTCCAGCTAAGTCCTCCGAACCGCGTACTGCGAGAACTGTCGGTTTCGGAGTCTGCGCCTATGACCGAGCTTCTTGAGTGGCTTGGCACAAGGTACCCCCATAGAGGGCCTGGCACATATCCGCAGGGCGAAATACTTCAGCCTCACCTTGTGCTACCAAATAACAACTACATCCCTGATATGCAAGTCCATCAGCACATCAACACCTCAGGCCGCTTTGGTCCTCTCGGCAGCATCTATGCGCTACATGTCGTCCCCGGTGGTGCGCGTGATATCGCTAGTGCTAGCGGTACCTTCAATACACTGACTGAGCAGCCGCAGACTCCCGTGCAGCGACTTTGGGCCAGTAGGGATCAAGAGGAGCGGATAAGCGCGCTCGTCAAGCGCGCGTTCAATGTACGCCTCACTGTAAATCGACATGGCGGCAATCAAATCACGGTCCATCTTGGAGCCGTATCTACCCCTGCGCCACCAATGCCACCCACGCAAGAGTATCTGGAAGAAATCAGGTCGCTTCCTCAGGTACAGGACCAAGGTGATGGAGTTAAAGCATTCGTCGGCATGCTGCTATCAATTATGACCGCCGACTACCCGCTGCTACTTATCGATGAACCCGAGACGTTTCTTCATCCACCGCAAGCCTACTTGCTCGGGCAGATTCTAGCGGAACAGCATGATCGAGATGGTCAAGTCGTGCTAGCGACGCATAGCGCTGACGTTATCCGTGGGTTGACTTCAACCAAAGCCAGCAGTGGTGCGGTCAGCATTGTTCGACTAACGCGCAACGATAGCATTAATCACGCCGCGCAGCTCTCAACCGCTACGATGCGCGGCCTGTATGACGACCCCCTCATTAGGTATTACAACATACTAGACGGCCTGTTCTTCCACGGTACTGTGCTTTGCGAGGCTGATTCTGACTGCACCTACTACCGCGCGGTTCTTGATTCAAATGAATCGCTCGACGATGGGACTCCGATAGCTTCTATTAGTCTTCATTTCACTCATTGTGCCGGTAAGGCGCGTCTGGCCAAGGCAATCATGGCGCTTCGGGCCGCAAAAGTTCCGGTAGCCTGCGTTGTTGATATCGACGTCCTACATAATGACTGGGAGTTCAAGGATATAGTAGAAGCGTGCGGCGGCAATCCCGAAGATTACATGGCGCTCCGCAACAACGTGGTCAGTGCAATTAGCTCAAGAGATGCGAAGTTGGACAGAACGAAAACGGAGCATGAGCTTACCCAGCTTCTCAATAGTAAGAAGAGCGACGACCTCAGTTCAGCCGAGGTAAATAAGCTAACCGCCGTGCTCAAGCCTAAAAGTGGGTGGAAGGAATTTAAGCGTGCTGGCCATCATCTTCTGTCAGGTGACGTGCGGGCATCATTTGACGATTTGAACGCCAAGCTCCGTCAACTCGGAATCTTCATAGTGGAGATAGGTGAGCTAGAACGCTTTCATCCGAATGTCTCCGGTGGCGATAATAAGGCTGACTGGTTGCGCATTGTGCTTGAGCAGAGACTGTATGAGAAGTCAGATGAAGCGAGTAAGTTTGTTACGGCTATCGCATCAAATATTCTTGGCCGACAGTAGGAGCGTAGGGAACGGCAATCCGCCACAAAGTAAATGCCCCGGCCCGAAGATCGGGCCGGGGCAGCAGGAGCCGAAGCTTGATGCCTCAGCCCTGATCTTTACGTCTGGCGCAGTGCTCTCGGAGCACCGACTTGACACTACTGTGGCTAATCTTGAACTCCTCGGCCAGAACTCGGCCGCTTGTTCCAGTCCTGTAGCGCTCGATGAGCTGACAAACATCGGCGTCCGTCAGTCGTTCCCGAACCCGCCAAACGCCGGAAGATCGACCTCTTGCAGTATCTTCGTGCGGCTCGTCCACTAGGTCGGTCTGCTGATCTGCCCTCAGGTACGCCTGTTGAAGCCGCTCTTGCAGGTCAGAGCGGTTCGAGTAGCGCCTGACAAGCTCCACCGAACGGTGCGGACAGTCTTCGCCAGCCCGCCCTCGGAAAATGCATGCCGGCATCGACCCGGCCCAGCCAGCCAGCGCCGGCCAGGACCATCCATATCAGTGCAGCCAGCACCCGCCCGTGTTGCCTGACGTTATGGGCGGATTCATCGGGTGGCGGGCGGGCGCCGGGAGCGCCGGCCGTAAATCCGAAACCCGGGAAGGCCGTGGCTGCCGCCGTCTGGCTCGTGCCGGCCACGCGGGCATCGGTTGCCCGCCGCGCCATGCTCACTGGCGGCGTGGTCGCGGCCGTCGGTGTGATGATCGCCTTGCTTTTCATGCCCAGCCGGTAAAAGCAAGGAGCGAGCGGCCCAGGAGGCGGGTGCATGAGCCGGGTAACGAAAGCGGATCTCCCCAGCACGGCAGCCCTATTGGCGTCGTCGCTTTCGCAGACCGCGCGTCGGTGTCCTCCCTCACGTACCCGGCCCATTGGTGGGTTCCCGTCAGCTAGTCGTGTCGGAGCCTCACCGTTAGCCTTCAAGGGAGTGCAATATCGGCCTGTTCTGTGTGAAATAGCGCATATTTCATCGAGTGGGAATACGCGTTGCCAAGGTGATCATCAGCGAACAAGGTCGCAGCGGGTCACACGCACGAAGCAGTTGAGGGAAATGACAGACCGGCAACGAACACTGGGCGCCCAGTAGGTGCGGCCAGCCAGGCGGTGCGGCGGTTGTCTCTGGGTGGCGTGGCTGGGTTGATGCTCAGAGTTCGCCGCGGAGTAGGTCGCCGATTGCGGCGATGCCCCAGCGGATGGTGTTCTCGGTGAGGTTCCCGAAGCCAATGACCAGCTCTGGCGGGTCGGCCGCCCCGCTGAAGCGCCATTGGCTCATGCCGTGCAGGCCGATGGAGCGTTCCCGCGCAGCGGCCACGACCGCCTGCTCTGTGGCCGTGTCGGGCAAAGGGGCTACTGCTTGGAGCCCCGCGGCCAGCCCGCTCAGCGCTAGGCCGGGGACCTGCCGGGCGAGGGCATCGGCAAGCGCGGAACGCCGGGTGGCGTAGACGGCGCGCATCCGGCGCAAATGCCGGTCATAGCGCCCCGACTCGATCAGCTTGGCCAGTGCCAGCTGGTCAAGGCCTGGCGACCCGCGGTCGGCGATCTGCTTCTCGCGGGCGACCGCCTCGGCCAGCTGCGGAGGGCAGATGATCCATCCGAGCCGCAGGAAAGGCGCCAGGGACTTGCTGACCGTGCCCACCGCGGCGACCCGGTCCGGGGCCAGGCCCTGCAATGACCCGACCGGCTGGCGGTCGTAGCGGAACTCGGCGTCATAGTCGTCCTCGATGATCGTGGCGTCGGCGGCGGCCGCCCACGCGGCGAGCTGCTGCCGCCGCTGCGGGCTGAGCACGACGCCGGTCGGCCACTGGTGCGCGGGG
>DATGVV010000007.1:0-6978 GCA_035299885.1 Chloroflexota bacterium
CGTGGTCACGGGGTACAGGACGAAGCCGAGGGCGCCGAGGCACACGGCTAGCCCTAGCAGCGGCCGCGCGCGCCGCTGGCTGTACAGCAGCCCGCCGGGGATGCGGATGAGCAGCGATACGATGGCCGGCACGCCTACGAGGGCGCCGATGGCAACCGGATCCTTACCCTGCTCCCGCAGCAGCGGCGACAGCAACGTCGTGCCAGAGCCACTGGCGGTGGTGATAGCCATAATCGCCAGGGCCTGCGCCAGGTGGCGCCGCCACTGCTCGGGAATGGTCACCGGGGCCAGATCACCGTCCCCATCGTACGCGACTGTGCTGCTGCATAATGGCGGAAACTTCGCAGGAGGTTTACGGCATGTACCCGAGGCTCTTCAGCCCTGTTCTGCTCTTCGCCCTGGTGCTTGCGGCTTGTGGCGGAACCGCCAGCGCGCCAGCTGCGCCATCCAGCCCACCCCCCGCGTCGGCGGCGGCCAACCCGAGCACCGCCGCCCTCGCGGCCTCAGCGTCGGTCAAGCCCGCCGCCAGCGCGGCCGTCCCAGTCAGCGCCAGCGCGGTAGCCAAGCCAGCGGCGTCGGCGGCTGCCGGAGCGCCGCTGAAAATCGGCATCCTGCTCCCGTTCACCGGTCCGCTATCAGTGGCCGGCAAGGACAACCAGGACGTCATCACGCTCTACCTGGAAAACAACAACGGCCAGCTTGCCGGCCGGAAGGTTGAGCTCGTCAACGCCGATGACGCCGCCGACGGGCAGGTTGGCCTGACCAAGATTCGCCAGCTCGTCGAGAGCGACAAGGTGTCGCTGGTTATGGGCCTGCAGAGCTCCCAGGTGTGTTATGCCGTGAGCGGCTACATACGGGACTCGAAGACCCCGGCCATGGCCACCGCCGACTGCGCCGCGCAGGACTTGACCATCAATCCGAAGTACGCCAGCCCGTATCTCGTTCGAACCGTCGGGACGATTGCTCAGATCACCGATCCGTCAGCCGACTGGGTATTCAAGAACGGCTTCAAGAAAGCCATCTTGATGACGTCCGATTTTGTCGCCGGCGTCCAGTTCGGGGACCTGTTCGCCAGCGCCTATGTCGCTCGCGGCGGGACCATCGTGCAGGAGATCCATCCGCCGCTGGGCACCCAGGATTTCGGGCCTTACCTATCGTCGCTGAACCAGGAGGCCGATGTCCTGGTGCTCTTCGAACCCGGCACCGACGGGCTGCGACTCTCGCAGCAGTACCCGACTTATGTGCCTGCCAACCGGAAGCTTCAGATCTTCGACATGGCGGGTCAGATGTCCAATGGGCGCCAGCGCAATGACCTGGGAGCTACCGGCGTCGGGCTGGTCGCCTCCAGCGACTACATGGAGGCCTTCGATACCCCGGTCAACCAGAGCTTCGTGAAGCTGTGGTACTCAAAGCACCCAAACCAGCCGATGTCACAGGAGAACGGTTACGGCTGGTCCGGCATGCAGTTCCTGGAAGCGGCCCTGAAACAAGTCAATGGCGACATCTCAGACAAGGATGCGTTCCTCAAAGCGCTGCATTCGACCCAGATCGAGTCGGTGCGCGGGCCGCTCAAGCTGGATGAGTTTCACGACACCATTCAGAACCTGTTCATCTACCAATACGAGAGGAAGGGCGACCAGCTGAGCCAGAAGCCGCTTCAGACGTACCCCACCAATCAGTTTTGGGACCGCACCAAGGAGCAGGTGGAGAAGTTCCCGCTGGGCCAGATGAAGGGCAAATGGGTGGGCATGACCAAAGACAAGCTGGGGGACGTCATCACGCTACTGAAGTCGTAGCCGGTCGGGCGCGGTCGCCGTATTCCAGGTTCTCCGCTACCGCGTCGGCAATTTCGCGCGAGGCGTATTTCTCGACCAGCCACAGCGCTAAGTCGATCCCGCTGGTGACGCCGCCGCTCGTAATCACGTCTCCGTCGTCAACGACTCTGTCGCGGACGAGAGTAGCGCCGGTGGCGGTCAGATCGCCCCAGGCGCTGTGATGCGTGGCGGCGCGGCGCGAACCGATGACACCAGCGTGGGCAAGGAGCATGGCCCCGGTACAGACCGCCGCCATGATTGTGCCCCGACCATGCGCGTCATGCAGAAGAGGAAGCCAGTCGCCCCGCTGGACTTCGCCCCAGGCGCCACGCTCCGAGCGCGCGGTCCAACGACCACCAGGAACAACCAGAAGCTCGGCCCGACCGATCTCGTAGGTGCCCTCCGGCCTGTATTGGGTGCCATAGGCAGCTGTCACGATCTCCTGAGGGACGCGTGTCACGCGTCGCGGATGGAGGTCCGCGCCCCCCATCTCGGCTGCGCACAGCACCTCATACGGGCCAACCACGTCCAACTCGTCGTGCCCGTCGAATACAACGATGTCGATGTTCATGCTGCCCAAATTAGCCCGCGATCACGGGGCCAGCCGCTCGAGTCGCTGCGAGCAGCGTATTCCTCACGAGTTGCCACTGGCCGCCGCTTGATTGTATCCCGAACGCATGACCGTGCATAAGGGAAAATGGAGCCATGCGATCCTCCAGGCTTCTCCCTCCTGCTCTCACGGCCGTTCTGATCCTGGCGGCTTGCGGCGGCGGCGGCACAGCGCCGGCCAGCTCGCCAGCATCGCCGTCCAGCCCGGCGGCTGCATCTGCCGCCGCGAAGCCCAGCACCGCGGCGCCGGCAGCCTCGGCATCAGCCAAACCGGAGGCTTCGGGGGCGGCAGCGTCAGCGGCAGCATCGACCTCGGCTAAGCCGGCAGCACCGGGCGCCCCGCTCAAGATCGGCATGCTGCTGCCCTACACGGGCCCGCTGGCGCAAGCGGGCATTGACAACCAGAACTCGTTCGATCTTTACCTCGAGCAAACGGGTGGCACCCTCGGCGGCCGCAAGGTCGAGCTGGTCAAGGCCGACGACCAGGGCAGCGGCGACGTCGGGCTTACCAAGGCCCGCCAGCTCGTCGAGAGCGACAAGGTTTCACTCGTGCTGGGCGGGCAGGCCACACCCGTGTGCTATGCGGTGACCCCATACGTTCGCGACCAGAAGATTCCGTTCCTCGCAGTGGCCGACTGTGCCGCTCAGGATCTGACCACCAATCCCAAGTACGCGAGTCCCTATCTGGTGCGAACGCTGCCTACGATTGTCCAGGCTACGGACCCAGCCGCTGATTGGGCCATCAAAGCAGGGTTCAAGAAAGCCATCATCATGACCTCGGACTTCGCGCCGGGCATCCAGTTCTCCGACCTGTTCAGCAGCGCGTTCATTTATCGTGGCGGCGCCATCGTGCAGGAGCTGCACCCGCCCCTCGGCACGGCCGACATGGGGCCCTATCTGTCGCAGCTCACGCAGGATGCCGATCTGCTGGTCACGTTTGAGGCGGGCGCCGACGGCGTGAAGGTGGCCCAGCAGTTCAACAACTACGTGGGCAATCGCAAGCTGCAGGTGCTCGATCTGGCCAGCCAGACTACCAACGATGGCAACCGGACCCAGCTCGGCTCGACGATCAATGGGCTCGTCGTCGAGAGCGCCTACATGGAAGCGCTCAACACTCCCGCCAATCAGAACTACCTCAAGCTGTACTACGCCAAATATCCAAATAGGCCACCCTCCCAGGAGAACGCCTTCGGCTGGTCGGGCATCCAGTTCTTGGATGAGGCGCTGAAGAAGGTCAACGGCGACGTGTCAGACACGCAAAAGTTCCTGCAGGCGCTGTACAGCACAACTATCGATTCCCCGCGCGGCCCGCTCAAGCTGGACGAGCACCATGACGCCATCGCGGACACTTTCGTCTACCAGTTCGAGGCGGGCAGCAACGGCCCGACCGAGAAACCGCTGACGACGTACTCGCAGATCGGCCAATTCTGGGATCGGACCCAGGATCAGCTGAGCAAGTTCCCGCTCGGCCAGAACAAGGGCAAGTGGGTCGGCATGACCAAAGACAAGCTGGGGGACGTCATCACGCCGCCCAAGCCCTAGGCGATTTATGAAGCCTTGGTAAAGGCTAGGCGAAGAAAGCATCAAGAAGCCCTAAGTTCTGGGTAAGAAGGGCCTCCGGCACCCGGATTTAGGCTTCGGCGGCCTGGGATATGCGCATATCTCAGGACAATGAGAGTCTGCTTGGCGTCCCTGCATCCGCGCATCCTCAGCGGGCAAATCGACAGCCTGGCGGGGTTGGGTCGGGCGCTGGATCTGCGCGGGCATGAGGTGTCCCTGGTGGCGCCATTCGACACCACCGGACTTTTGGAGAAGGCGCTGCACGAGCTGGACAGCGGCCCTCAGCGCCTGCTCGACGCCTCCAAATCCATGCTTCGGGCCGTGCCGCGCATCATCGACGGCGCGCGCCACAGCGACGTGCTGCACCTGGCCCTGCCCACGCCGGCCTTCAGCTGGCTGGCCGACGTGGTCCGCGTGGCCAGCAGCACGCCGGTGCTGGTCAGCTTCGAAGGGCACCTGGCGCACGCGGCTCAGCTGATGGAGGCGCTGCATCGTCCTCATACGCTCGGCAGCTATCTGCCACTGTGGCTGGTAAACAATGGGCTGTTCGGTCGGATGAGTGTGCGGCTGTGTGAGCGCTACGTCGTGAGCAGCGAGTACCAGCGCGCCGAGCTGCTGGAGCTCGGCGTCCCCGAGGACCGCGTGACCGTGCTCACCAACGTGGTGGACCAGCACAAGCTGGCAGGCTGCGACCAACGCGCGGCGCGGCGTTCCCTGGACCTGCCTCCACAGGCGCCGACCGTGGGCTACATCGGGCACTTCAACGACGTGAAGGGCGTGGACGTGCTGGCGAATGCTTTCGCCTCGCTGGTCCGGCAGGGCCGCGACGTCGAGCTGGTGCTGGCCTGGAGCGGACAGGGTGATGCCGCGCCAATCCAGCGCACCCTCCGCGGCGTGCGGTCGCACGTTACCTGGCTGGGCAAGGTCCACGTCGGCACGTTCCTGTGCGCCATCGACGTGCTGTCACTGCCCTACCGATCGACAGCCGGCCAGAGCGCCTTCCCAGCCCTGGTGCTGGAGGCGCTGCACGCGGGACGGCCGCTGGTGACAACGGCCTTGCCCCTGCTGTCGGAGATTGCCGAACAGGAGCGTGTGGCGCTGCTCTGCCCGCCGGAGCGGCCAGACCTGCTGGCGGCACAGCTCGACCGTCTGCTCAGCTCGGAGGAGCTGCGGCGCGAGATGTCGACGGCGCAGATCAGCCTGGCGCGCGCACGCTTCGGCGCCGAGAACCTGGCGGCGCGCTACGAGGCGCTCTATGAGGCGCTCTATGAGCGCCCAGGCAGTTCGCTGGCAATCGCGGCCTAGGACGAGGAGCGGTTTTGGTGCGGGAACGGCTGACCAACGGCGCTCTCCTGGGCTTGTTCCTCGGCATGCTGGCGGCGATAGGCGAATGGCTGCGTCTGAGCTTGTCGGCACCAGGCTTTGGCTTCCAGCCCACCTTGCTGATTTACGCCGAGATCGTGGACGGGTGCGTCGGCCTCGCGGCCGGCCTGCTCATGGCGGGGATATGGGTGCTCTTTCGCCGGCGCCTCATTTGTCGTTCCGAGCAGAACGAGGCATCAGCGCTCAAGGACGGATGCCTCACTGCGTTCGGCATGACAAAGGCGAGGCAAAACAGCCAGCCACAGATCGTCTTGACCTGGCGGCGTCGCGAAACTGTTACCGTGCCCGCGGCACCGCGGCCGGCCATCACGCGACGCACGGCGTTGCAGCTGGGGTTAGCTGCCGCTTCGGCGGGGACACTTGGGCTGGGGGCGCTCGCCTGGAGCGTCACCAGACCGCGGCCGCAGGGCGCCTCGGCCGCCTACGCCTACGCTCCGCTGAGGGACGGCCTGGCACCCGAGCGGACCAATGTGCTGCTGGTCACGCTCGACACGCTTCGCGCCGACCAGCTCGGCGTGTACGGACATCCCTACGTCAAGACGCCGGCGCTGGATCGCTTGGCCGGCCAAGGCGCTCGCTTCGACATGCACCTCGTGCAGGAGCCAGCCACCAATCCCTCGCACGGCAGCATTTTCACCGGCATGTATCCACCCAGCAATGGGCTGCGAGTGCACATGGTGGACAAACTCCAGAGCTCACTGGAGACGCTGGCCGGCGTGTTCAGAGGCGCGGGCTATTACACGGCTGGCATCTACAGCTGGCTTAGCCTGGACGACGCGTACAGTGGCTTCCAACGCGGCTTCGCGACCTACCAGAACGTGGCGGGCGGCCTGCCGCGCGCGCTCGAGAATCCCGTGGGCCGGCGCGTCGCGGCCGAGTATCGCGTGGCCGAGCAGTACCTGCTCGCCGCCAAAGCCGTTAGCGAGAGCACGGGGGTCCAACAGCAGATGGAATGGAAGAACAAGGGCCGGGCCGATGTCACGACCGAGGCGGCCATCGCCGAGCTGCAGGCCCTTGGCAAGCAACCGTTCTTCCTGTGGGTGCACTATTTCGACCCGCATTACCCATACACACCACCGCCGCCTTACGACAACCAGTACAACCCGAATTACAGCGGCAAGCTCACCTTTGACATGGACACCATCGAGGCCATCGAGAAAGGCAGGCTCCAGCCAACCCCGGAGGACGTGAAGCGGCTGATGGGCTTGTACCAGGGCGAGATCACGTTCATGGATGCACAGCTGGGGCGATTGTTCACGGCCCTGGAGCAGATGCAGCTATCCGAGAAGACGGTGCTGGCGATCACGGCCGATCACGGCGAGTCATTCGGCGAGCACAGCACGTTCCAAGAGGAAACCGACTGGTTCCATCCCCATGACCTGTACAACACGGAGCAGCGGTCGCCGCTGATCATCCGCTATCCCAGCCAGATCAAGGCCGGCTCAGTCATCGAAGCGCCCACGCAGGCCCTCGATTTGTTCCCGACGCTGCTCGAGCTGGCCGGCCTCAAAGTGCCCGCCCAGAACCAGGGCAAAAGCCTGCTGCCTCTGCTGGCGGGCGGGACGGGCGCCGATCGGGCCTCCTTCGCCTCCATGCCGGACTACGTGTTCAC
>DATGVV010000008.1:0-4897 GCA_035299885.1 Chloroflexota bacterium
GAGTACGGCACAGTCTCCCTGGCCGGCCTATTGGTCGTCTTCGGCGCGACGCGCCTCTGACGCGAAATTCAGCTATCGGGATTCGGGATTCAGAGCACCTGATCCTGAATCCTACGCACTGCGTCGTCGCGAGCCCTTAGCTCCGCCCTTCTCGCCGCCTTTGCGGCCGATCTCGGCATAGAACTTCGAGCCGTGCGAGCGCTTGGTGGCCTCGCCCCCCTTTTTGCCGATCTGCGCGTAAAACTCGGGGCCCTTCTCCAGCTTGACCGCCTCGCCGCCCTTTTTGCCGATCTGCGAATAGAACTTCGCGCCGTACTTCTGCTTAACTGCTTCGCCGCCGTGGCGAGCCTGCGGCGTACCTGGCTGTGGACCTCTCTTCTCGTCGACCATCTTCGTCTCCTGGTGGTTTACCGACTCCTTGCGCCTGATCCAGCAGGCAAGCAAGAACCATACCAGGGGGGCGGTAATTGCACCACTGGGCCCCATGGTGAGATGATTAGCAGACCACCTTCTAAGGAGAAAGATCATGGGAGCCCCAGTCATGCATTTCGAGATCGTTGGCAAGGATGGCAAGAAGCTGGAGCAGTTCTACAGCAGCTTGTTCGATTGGAAGATCGACAGCAACAACGACTTGCACTACGGCATGGTCGACAACGGCGGCCAGGGCATCAACGGCGGTGTCGCCGCCAGCCAGGATGGCCAGCCGTGGGCCGGCTTCTATGTGGGGGTCGACAACCTTCAGAACGTATTGAGCAAGGCCGAGAGTCTGGGCGGCAAGACCATCATGCCGCCGATGGACATCCCCGGCGGCCCCAGCATCGCCATGTTCACCGATCCGGAGGGCAACAAGATCGGCCTCGTAACCGGAATGTAGTTAGAGGGCTGGCGCAGGCGCTGGGCCGATGACCTCTTCGGCCCAGCGGGCCACGGCCAGCAGCGCTCTTTCCTGAAAACGCCGGCCGGCCAACTGCAGGGCCGTTGGCAGGCCCTCGTCGTTCAAGCCGGTCGGCAGGCTGATAGCCGGCAGCCCGATCTGCGTCCACGGCGCCTGAAACGACGGATCACCGGTCGTCTCTGGCCCGGGCGCGACGTTCGATGCGGTCGGCGTCAGCAAGGCATCCACCTGCTCCAGCAGCGGCTCCATGCAATTTCGAACCCGCCGCCGCAGGCGCTGCGCCTGCACGTAGCCCGTGCCGGGGATCAGTCGCCCAGCCTCGATCGTCTCCCGCAGCAGCGGCGCGTAGCCGCCTGGCTCCTTCGCGATGAGCTGGTTGTGCACCGCCGCGCCTTCCACGTGCATGATGACGTCGTGCACGGCGCTGACGAGCTCGAAGTCCATCGGCATGCGCAGCTCCACCAGTTGCGCGCCGGCTTGTTCCAGCTTGCGTGCCATTCGCCGCACTTGCTCGCCGACCGCCGGCTGGGCTCGATCGAAGTAATCCAGCAGCAGCCCCAGCTTGGGTGGGTCTGAGCGCGGGGCCTTGTAGGCCGCCAGGTAATCATCTACTGGCCGGCTAGAGCTGGACGGGTCGTCCGGATCGGGCCCGGCCATCACGCCCAAGGTAAGCGCCACGTCTTCCACCGATCGGCAGATGAAGCCCATAGTGTCGAACGACCAGGCCATCGGGAAGACGTTGCGCCGGCTGATGCGGCCAAACGTCGGCTTGAAGCCAACGGCTCCGCAGTACGCTGCTGGCCGCAGCACCGAGCCCTTGGTCTGCGTGCCTAGCGCCAGCGGGACCATACGCGCCGCGACTGCTGCCGCCGAGCCGCTGCTCGAGCCACCCGGCGTCCGCTGCTGGTTCCAGGGGTTCCGCGTGCGCGGTGGATCGGCCAGCGCGAACTGGGTGGTAACGGTTTTGCCGAGGATGATGGCTCCGGCCCTTCGCAGCCGCATGACGGCCTCGGCCTCGTGCTCGGGCACGAAGTTGGCGAATGGGGGGAATGACGCCGTGGTGCGCAGCCCCCCGGTCAGATAGATGTCCTTGACACCGACCGGCACGCCTTTCAGCGGCAGGTCGCCAGACACGCTCTCGAGCTCGCGCGCTGTCTTGAGGGCGCCGTCGCGGTCGAGCGTCTCCCACGCCTGGACGCCGCGGTCTATGGCCTCGATTCGGTCCAGCAGCGCCCGGACTACCTCGGTTGGTGAAGCTTCGCCCTGGCGGACAAGCCGCCCCAGCTCCGAGGCGGTGGCGTTCCACAGCCGATCAGTGGCCATGGTCGGGTTCCTCGTCCAGCAGGTCGAGGGGCTCCTGGTCGATCAGCCACAGCCAGTGGGCGATGCTGGCCAAGCGCTTGTCCAGCTCGCTCGCGCGCTGCTCACCATAGCTCTTGACCGCTGCCTGCCGCAGCAGGTCGCGCAGGGATTGCTCGGCCATCATGCTCCTACGCTACCAGGCTTAGCGGTCCAAGCGAATGCGCAAGCCGGGGCTCTCCACTTCCGCTTGACGCGCGCCCGCTCGATGCATAGCTGAGAGGAGATCTCGCACCTCCTCAACCGGCAGCCGCGGATCTCCCGTGGTCTCCTCGCGCAGACCTTGTCGCGCCTCGGCCACGCTCACCTGCCGGAAGTGCAGCCGCATGCCCGGCCGGCATTGCGCCACCAGGCGCACATCAGAGCCAATGACGGTTGCGATTTTCGGGTAGCCGCCGACCGAGGGCCGGTCCGCCAGCATCACAATGGGATTGCCGTGCGGCGGAATCTGGATGGACCCCAGCACCACCCCATCGGACACGATCTCCGCCGGGCCTTGATGGTGCAGCGGATGCCCAGCAAGCCGGTACCCCATGCGATCGGCATCGCTGCTGATCTGGAACGCCTTCCTCAGAAACTCCTCGATCGTCTCCACCGAGAAGTAATCATCTTGCGGCCCAAGCACGACTCGAACGGTGATCTCATCACCCGAAGGCAGCGGCAGCCATTTGTCATTCCGAGCGGAGCGAGGAATCCGCGCGCGGGGTGCGGATTCCTCACTGCGTTCGGCATGACAAATGGTGTCCCCGGCGCGCAGTGCGCGCCCCTCCAGCCCGCCGAAGCCGGCCCTTGTATACGTCGAGCGCGAGCCCAGCACCAGCGGCACGTCGATGCCGCCGCCGACTGCCAGGTACGCTCTCGCGCCGCGCACCGTCCGCCCCACTTCCAGCTCATCGCCGACTTTCAGTTCGACAGTCCCCATGACCGGGCGGCCATTGAGCCGCGGCTCGACCTCCGCTCCGGCCAGCGCCACTATGCAGGCGCCGACAGCTCGCAGGGTCGGTCCCAACAGCGTGATCTCAAGCGCCCCCGCGTCGGGCTCGTTTCCCACTAGGCCGTTGGCCATGCGCAGCGCCAGCGGATCCATGGCGCCGGCCACGCTCACTCCCGATGCCTGATAGCCCCAGCGGCCCAGGTCCTGCACCGTCGTGAACAGCCCCGGCTTGAGCACCTCGAGCACTGGCTGGCCGGCGGGCTGCGCGGCGACGCTCATCCGCGCGTTCGCGCCCCGCTTCAGACGGTCGACCGCTCGGAAGAGGACCCGATCGCCGGCTTTGAGCGGACATGGCGGCTCGGCGTTCACATCGAACAAGGTGAAGTTGGTGCGCCCCAGCAGCCGCCAGCCGCCGGGTGTCGGCACCGGGTACACGCCGGTCTGCTGCCCGCCGATGCCCACCGTGCCGGCGGGCACCAGCTTGCGCGGCGTGCCCAGCCGTGGCGTGTGCAGCTCCGCCGGCAACCCTCCCAGGTACGCGAAACCAGGGCTGAAGCCAACGCAGTAGACGACGTACTCGCGGTTGCTGTGGAGATCGATCGCCTGATCAGCCGTAAGGTCGTGCAGCCGGGCCACATCGTCCAGATCGGGGCCGTCCTCGCCGCCATAGTGGACCGGCATGACGTGCAGCTTGCCCGGCCTAACCTCGATCGAGGTCGAGCTCGCCTCGGCCTCGCGCAGTCGAAGCTCCATCTGATCGGCTTCCGGATGGCTGGCATCGAACTGCACCGTCACCGAGCGATAGGTCGGCATCAGCTCCAAGAGCCCCGGCGGCGGGTCTTGCTCGATTGCCAGCGCGAAAGCCCGCACCTGGCGGTGCAGCTCAGGGCTGATCTCGTCCCCGAACTCGACGGTAATCGCAGCCTCGCCGCAGGCCAGGTAGCGAGCCATCAGCGCGCTTTGGCGCGGAACAGGTGCGTGTAGTCCGCCGCGTACAGCTTGGACCGCTCGGCTGAGCGTTCCCCGAACGCCTGCCCGACGAGGATGATCGCCTGCCGGGTGAACCTGGCCGCCCGCACCTTGCGGGCGACGTCGGCGAGCGTGGCGCGCACGATCTTCTCGTCCGGCCAGCTCACCTTGTAAACGACGCAGCAAGGCGTCTCCGCGGGGTAGCCGGCCTCCAGCAGCTCGCGCGCCACCTTGCCCGTCATGGCCGCGCTCAGGAAAATAGCCATGGTCGCTTGGTGCTCTGCCAGGCTCGCCAGGTGCTCCTTATCGGGCACGGGCGAGGCGCGACCCGAGCGGCGCGTCAGGATCACGGTCTGGCTGACGTTCGGCACGGTCATCTCCACTCCCAGCCGCGCGGCCGCCGCGAACGCCGACGACACGCCGGGCACGACCTCGTAGGCGATGCCCTCGCGCTCCAGGATCGCGATCTGCTCGTTGATGGCCCCGTACACCGAGGGGTCGCCACTCTGGAGTCGCGCCACCCGCCTCCCCGCCCTGGCGGCGCTTACCATCAGCTCGGTGGTCTGCTCCAGCGTGAGGGCCGAACTGCCGTGCACCTCCGCGCCAGGCCTGGCAAACTGGCAAACGTCGGGGCTTACCAGCGAGTCGGCAAAAACGATCAGGTCGGCCTGCTCGATCAGTGCCTTTCCCTTCAGGGTCAGCAGCTGCGGATCGCCGGGTCCCGCACCGATGAAATGGAC
>DATGVV010000009.1:0-7220 GCA_035299885.1 Chloroflexota bacterium
AGCTCGCGAAAGGCCATGTCGATGCGCGAGGCTTTGCCCCAGAAGAGCCCGCCACCATGGGCGAAGATGACCTTCAGGCGCGGGAAACGGTCGAGCAGCGGCCCGGCGGCAAAGCCGTACAGCGCCCAGGTGGTGGCCAGAGTACGCCACAGGACCAGGCCTTCGTCGTACAGCAGCCGCCGGCCCGCGGCCTTGGCGACCACCTGCTCCAAGTGCTCCTCGGGATGGACGATGAGCGGCGCGCCAAGCTCCTCGAGCGCTTCGAATAACGGCTCGGCGCGCTCATCCTGGTCCAGCCAGTCGCCCTGGAGATAGGGGTTGGCCATAACGCCGCTCAGGCCGAGTTGGCGGATGGCGCGCTCGGCTTCGCGGGCGCTGTCATCCCCGGCGAAGGGATAGATGATGCCAACCCCAATGACCTCGCCCGGATGCGCCTCCTGAGTGCGGGCGATGTGGTCGTTATAGGACCGAGCCGCGGCCAGCGGATCGCGCCCGGCCTGCAGCGCATGGCTGATGACCATCGGGCTGTACACCGCTGATTGCCCGATGCCGTGCTCTCGCTGCAGGTGCAGCAGGGCCTCGATCTTGTGCATCGGCTGCGGGTAATGCTCCGGAGCGGACAGGGAGAGATGGGTGTGGACGTCGACCAGCGGCGCAGTCATGGCCAGCTGATTGTCCCGCCCTGGACGTGACGCGCCGCGTTAGTTATTGGCGGCCGACGCGCTCGACGGCAGCGTTGATCAGCGAGAAGTCGATGAAGCGCGAGAGGTCCACCTCGCCTCTCTCACTGTGGTGGGAGAGGAACTACCATGTCTGCCATGGCCCTGTACCGCTACAGCCGGTGGGATGGCAGCCAGGCTGTGGACCCGTTCACCGCCTCCGACCTCATGGACCATGTGGCGGACCGGCTGCTGGAGGATGGTGACCTGCGATCCATCCTGCGCGAGATGCTTCAGCGCGGCGGCCAGCTCGATTCCGGCCGGCGCATGCCCGGGCTGCGCGATGTGCTGGAGCAGCTGCGCCAACAGCGCGAGCAGCAGCTGCAGCGCTACAACCTCGGCTCGGTCATGGATGGAATCAAGGAGCGACTGGACAAAATCGTCCAAACGGAGCGGCAGGGGATCGATCGCAAGCTGGGAGAGGCAGGCGGACAGGACGACCAGCTCCGCAAGATGCTGGAGAGCGTGGCCAATAAGCACCTCCAGCAGCTGGACCAGCTACCTGACGGCGCGGGCGGCAAGATGCAAGCGCTGCGCGAGTATGAATTCATGGATCAGGACGCGCGTCAGCAGTTCGACGAGCTGCTGAACGAGCTGCGCCAGCAGATCATGGAGAGCTACTTCCAGGGCCTGAAGCAGGGCTTGGGCGCGATGACGCCCGAAATGATGGCCCAGCTGCAGCAGATGGTGCGCGACCTCAACGAGCTGCTCGAGCAGCACCGCCGCGGCGATGACTCTGGCTTCCAGCAGTTCATGGACAAGTGGCGGCAGTTCTTCCCCCAAGGGCTCGAGAACGTCGACCAGCTGGCTCAGCACCTGGCCCAATCAATGGCGCAGATGCAGTCGCTGCTCGACTCCATGTCGCCCGAGATGCGCCAGGAGCTGGAGCAGATGCTGGAGCGGCTGTTCCAGGACGGCGAGTTCCAGCGCGACCTCGCCCGCCTCATGGCCAACCTGGGCCGGCTGTTTCCCGACGACCGCGGCGAGCCGCTGCCGTTCGAAGGCGATGACCCGCTTACCCTCCAGGAAGCCATGCGCCTGATGGGTGACATGAAGGGCTTGGATGAGCTGGAGCAAGAGCTCATGGAGGCGGTGCGGACGAACGACTCCAGCCAGCTCGATACGGGCGAGATCGGCCGGCTGGTGGGCGAAGAGGCGCGCCGCATGGCCGAGGAGATCCAGGAATTCACGCGCATGCTGGAGGAGGCCGGCTTCATCCAGCGCAAGGGCAAGGACTGGGTGCTCACGCCGAGGGCCATGCGCAAGATCGGCGAGCGTGCGCTGGAGGACATCTTCGGCCGGATCGACCGCGGGCTAGCCGGCGATCACACCCTCAGCCGCTACGGCTGGGGCGTGGAGCGGCTGGACGAGACCAAACGCTACACCTTCGGCGACGCTTTTGCCCTGGACGCCCAGACGAGCGTGATGAACGCGCTGCGTCGTGAGGGTAGAAGAGTGCCGCTGGACATCACGCCTGACGATTTCGAGGTCTACCGGACGTCGTCAATCAACCAATGCTCGACGGTCATCATGCTCGACATGAGCTATTCCATGCTCTACCGCGGGCGCTTCCAGGCGGGCCGCAAGGTAGCGCTGGCGCTGGACAGCCTCATCCGCTCCAAGTTCCCACGGGACACGCTGCACGTAGCCGCATTCTCCTATTTCGTGCTGCCGCTGGAGCCGCACCAGCTCATGGACAGCTACTGGATCGATCCGCGGGGAACCGATTTCCCCGAGGCGGTGCGTCAGGGACGAGCCATTCTGGGCAAACGCAAGGGCGGCACCAAGCAGATCATCCTGATTACCGACGGCGAGCCGCACGCCAACTCGGCCGGCTGGAACGTGGGCCCGTGGAGCATGCGGGAAGCCATGGAAGAGACCCTGCGCGAGGTCCAGCGCTGCAGCCGCGAAGGCATCACCGTCAACACCTTCATGCTCGACACCGAGCCCGTAGTGACGCGCTTCATCCGCACGATGGCGAGGATCAACCAGGGCCGAGTGTTCTTCGCCGACCCCAGCCAGCTGGGCGAATACGTGATCGTGGACTACGTCAAGAACAGACGGCGCGCAGCCTAGCGGCGCTCGCGGCTGCCGTCAGCCTATACTGAGGCAACCAACCAATCAAGGAGAAAGACCCTTTGCCGATCAAAGTCCTCGATCTGATTGACCTGGGCCATAAGCCCGACGCGCGCCGCACGGTGCTGATGAACGGCCCCAACATGAACACCTTCTTCCATATCTATCCCACGCCAGGGATGAAGGACGACATGCACTGCCACAATGCCGACGGCACCTTCCTGGTGCTGGAGGGCGAGTGCACGATGCACTTCCCCGATGGCGGAAAGTCGGTCCTGACGCCGGGCATGATCGGGCTCATCACCGGCGGCTCCTTCTATCAGCTGGAGAACACCGGCGACGGACCAATGGTCATGCTGGGCCACCACTCGCGCCCGACGCAGACGTCTAAGACCATCCTGCACGAGACGCGGAAAGAGCTCGTTCGGCCTGGGCAGCAGAAGAGCACGGAGCCGCCCAGGCACACCGAGATCCTGGTCTAGGCTGCCCCGGCCGGCTCGCGAGCGAGCAGGAACTCGGCGGCGAGCTCCTCGAACTCGCGAGCCTTGTCCCACTGGATCATGTGCTTGCAGCCGTCGAACACGTGCAGGTCCAGCTTGGGATAGCGCTGCCGGGCCAGTTCGGAGCGCTTGCCGGCCTCGCCGCGATCCTGCCTGCCGTACAGGAACTGAGCCGGCACGGGGATCTGGTCGAGGCGCGCCCAAAACGGCGGCTGCGGCGCAGGCTCCGCCGGCGTGGACTGACGGGCCAGCGCTGACTCCAGGCTCTTGCCGAGGCTCATGCGGTGCCGCAGCTCCACCAGCTCGGGCGTAATCAGCGACTGATTGAAGGTGTTCGCCTCCAGCCCGGCGCGGGTGTCCTCGATGGTTGGCTCAGCGCTGACGCGATCGTCCGGCGGGCCCATGGGCACACCCTCGAGCGGCGGCAGCAGCGTGCCGCTGCCCAGCACAATGATGCGCGTCACGCGGTCGGTCTCGGCGAACGCGGTTTCGACGGCGATCCGGCCACTGGCCGAGTGGCCGATGAAGGCGGCCCTGTTGATGCCCAACGCATCCAGGAACTTCAGCACGAACCGCCGGCGATAACCGAACGAGTGGTCGCTGGGCGCGTCGGTCAAGCCCCAGCCGGGTAGATCGGGGGCGATCACGCGCAGGCCGCGGCTGGCCAAGGGGCCTATGTTGCCCGACCAGACGTCGGCCGAGGTGCCCAGTGCCGCCCCGTGCAGCAGCAGCGCGACCGGGCCCTGGCCCTCTTCCAGATAGCGCGCGTTCAGACCGTCGATGGTGACGGACTTGTCTTGGATCATTGCTGGCTCCTTTGCGTGAGTTCCCTTAGAATACCGGCCTGCACATGAGTGCCATTGCCGTCCTCAGCCCAGGCGAGATGGGCACCCAAGTGGCCACGCGGCTGCTGCGCTCGGGCTCGCGCGTGGTCACCTCCCTCGACGGCCGCAGCGCAGCAACCGTGCAGCGCGCCGAAGCGGCCGGTATCGAATGCCTGGCCAGCCTGGACGAGGTGCTGCGCCAGGCCGATCTCGTGATCTCGCTCGTCACGCCCGTAGGCGCAACGCCGCTGGCGCGAGACGTGGCAGCCGCCATGCAGCGCACCGGCCGCCGGATCACCTACGTTGAGGGCAACTCGATCAGCCCGTCGACCGCCCAGGCGATCGGAGCCATCATCTGCCAGGCCGGCGGCGAGTTTGTCGACGGCGGCATTGTCGGCGGCGCGGCCGAGCTGGAGACGGCCACCTTCTATCTTTCCGGCGAAGACGCGGAGGCGGTCGCGCCACGCATCGAGCCAGCGGTGCGCACGTCGATCGTCGGGCCACGGGTTGGCCAGGCGTCGGGCCTCAAGATCCTGAACGCGGGGCTGTCCAAAGGCCTGACGGCGCTGGGTGTGGAACTGCTGCTATGCGCCGAGCGGCTGGACATGCTGCCCGAGATCATGGCCCGCTATCGGGAAGGCCGCTCGGGTGTGGCGGACTTCTTGGTGCGCATCCTGCCGGACCTGCCGGCCAAAGCACGCCGCCGTTCGCAGGAGATGCAGGAGCTCACCAGTCTGATGGAGGAGCTGGGCCTCACTGCCCATACCAGCCGGGCCGCCGAGCAGGTGCTGGTTATGGTGGCCGAGCGCTATGCCGCCGGCTCGGAGGACTGGCCCCTCATGTCATTCTGAGCGAAACGAAGAATCTTCCCGCGGTCCTTCGGTCTGTGGCCTCAAGATGACGTTTAGGCCTTCGCGACTCCTGCCTGAACCATCTCCTCAATCTCGCTCTCGCTGAAGCCGAGCTCGGAGAGGACCTCGCGCGTATTCTGGCCAAAGGCCGGCGCTGGGCGCGAGATGTGGGACGGCGTGTCTGATAAGCGAACCGGCGGCGACATCATTGTTACCGGGCCGACGGACGGCTGATCGAGCTGCGTCAGGAACTGGTTCTCCCACACCTGCGGGTGCCGCGCGAATTCTTCGCGGCTGAGCACCGGCGCGTGCGGGATGCCAGCCTCCTCGAGCGCCGCATCCCAATCGGTCAGAGGACGCGAGGCGAAGGCAGCCGCGATCTCGCTGGCAAAGCGCTCGGCGGCGCTTTCGCGGCCGCCCCGAGTGCTCAGGCTGGAGTCCCCGGCCAGCTCCGGCAGATCGAGCAGGCGCCCGAGCGCTTGCCAGTCGTCCTCGGTGTAGGGCATGACCACCATATGCCGGCCATCGCTCGTGGCATAGGCCTGCTGTGGCGGACGCCGCACGCGCGTTTCCTCGGAGCCGGCCGATTCGCGGAACACCAGGTGGATGGACTGCATGGCAATCTGCAGCTCCAGCTGGCTGGTCTCGACTTTCTGGCCCCGGCCAGTCCGCTCGCGCGCGAACAGCGCGAGCAGGATGCCGTAGGACAGCAGCATGGGGATGCTCATATCGGCGATGTAGAACGGCACGGCCACGGGCGTTCCGTCCGGCGCTCGGTTGTTGTCCATAACACCGGAGAAGGCCTGGTGGAGGCGGTCGTAGCCGAGCCGGTGCGCCAGCGGGCCGGTGTTGCCCCAGCCGGTGATGCTGGCGTACACCAGCCGCGGGTTCAGGCCGGCCATTTCTTCGTAGCCGCAGCCCAGGCGCTCGGCTTGGCCCGGCGGCCAGGCCACCAGCATCACGTCTGCCCGGCGCACCAGCGCCTTCACCACCTTCCGCCCGGCCGGTGTACGGATGTCCAGGGCGATGCTGCGCTTGCCGCGATTGAGGACCACGAAGCTGTCGCTCATATTGGTTCCGGGCCGGTCGATGCCGCCGTTGGGCGGCTCGACCTTGACCACGTCAGCTCCCTGATCGGCCAGGTACATGCCGGTGCCCGGACCAGCGAACAGCTGCGTGAAATCGATGACTCGAATGCCGTCTAAAGCGCCTGGCATCGGACTATTATGCGGACGACCGGGGCTTGTAGAAGGCGGCCGAAGATCGAGGGGCTGTCCGGCCGCGGCAGGCACACCCAATCAACCGAGCCGTCGCGTGAGATCAGCGCGCTCGTGCGAGAGCTGCCGACTATCGCGTAATCCGCGAGCGTCCCGGTAATGGCGCATGCTCCAGGCGGCCGCCCGGATCAAAGTCTCCTTTCCGGAGGTTCTCGTAAGGCGCGTCCAACCCCATGCCGTGGGCAATGGTGTTGAACGACACGTAGTGCATCACCGAGCCCGTAAGCTCCACCAGCGCGCGGTCGTCGAAGCCGCACGAGGTGCGTAAGAACTGGCTGAGGTAGGCGATCCAGTAGTCGCTCTGCCGGAACTGCGCCACCGCCAGGGCCGCGCAAGCCTTGACCAGCTCGTCAAGGACGCCGGCGCCGAGCACCAGCCGGTCCTTGCGCCAGGTGGCCTCCAGCATCTTGGGATGATGGGCCATGGCGCGCCAGATCGCCGGCAGACTCTCACCGCCCAGCGCCTGCCGGCACCAGGCGCGGATGTCGGCCAGCACCTCGGCTGCGTCCGGGGCGCTTTCCTCATCCAGCAGCTTGACCAGCGAGCTCTCGCCCTCGGGCCGCAGCTGGAATGCCGCCGCCGCGGTGGTCAGGCTGGCCATGTGCTCGGCGATGGCGGCAATCTCCGCTACCGCGCGCTCGGTGCCCGTCAGCCGCAGCACGGCGGCTGAATGCATGGTCAGTCAGTAATTGCATTTGTTGGTCATCGACACGGCCACGTGCATGGCCTCTTTGGCCAGCTTGGGCAGCGCGCCCTGGAACTGATAGCTGTACAGCGTCTGCTGGTGGTTGGCCTCCAGCCAGGCCGGCCAGTAGGTCTGCACGCCGAAGATGCTCGGCTTCAGCATCTCCTCCGGCGCCATGCCCATGCGCTTGGCGATGCGCTCCAGGGCCGCCAGGTCCTCATGCGAAAAGTCCGACAACCGGGGCGTGTACAAGGTGGTCACTCGGCTGGTCCTCCGGCGCTCAGCATA
>DATGVV010000010.1:0-3974 GCA_035299885.1 Chloroflexota bacterium
CGCGCTCGATCTGCTGATCACCAACTGGGACAACAACTGGCCGGCGGATCGGCCGGTGGTGCCGGTCATGGAGCGTTCTCCTCACGTGCTGGCAGCGCTCCATGCCGAGCAGCGGCGCGAGCCCATGCGCTTCGTGGTGGACCAGCCACAGGAGTTCTTCCCGCCGAACGAAAGCTTCCGCACGGGGCTGGAGAGCGTTGATGGCTACCTCAACTTCAAGCTGAAGCGCACGTATGAGCTGCTGAACAGCGGCGACTTCTGGCGTCAGTGGCAGCTGTTCAACGTACGCGAGATCGTCAGCCGGCGGGATCTCGCCCGCGACGGTGTGGCTGAAGTGCCGGACGCGCGAGACGGCCCCGTGCGGCTCTTCAAGATGGAGTACCCGCTCCCGCGCGCGCATCTGGTGTGGCAGGCAACCGTGGCTGGCTCGCCCCAGACAGCGCTGAAGGCGACCCTCGATCCGGCGTTCGATCCAGGTACGGCGGCCGTGCTTGAGCGTCCGCTGGCATCGCAGCTGGCAGCATCGGCCAGCGGGACGGAGAAGGTGGCCGTCGACGTCGTCTCCCCTGAGGAGGTGCGCATTGCCGTCACCGCGCCGGCGGATGGCCTGCTGGTCATCAGCGAGCCCTATTACCCCGGCTGGACCGCCGCCATCGACGGCCGGCCGGCGTCCATCGAGCGGGCCGACTACGCCTTCGAGGCCGTGCCTGTCCCGGCCGGCGAGCACCAGGTGCTGCTGAAGTACGAGCCGGCCTCATTCCGCATTGGCGCCGCGATCTCGCTGCTCAGCCTGGCGGGGCTCCTGCTCTTTTTGTCATTCCGAGCGACGCGAGGAATCCGCGCCCAGGCGCCAGTTAGCTGGATCTGGTCACCTCGACTGTTCCCAGCCGGAAGGCGTCGCCACCGGTAGAGGCGGACAGCCGCCGCAGGGACGGCTGCTCGTAGGCGCCAACCAGCAACTGGTAGGCGCCGAGCGGTGTGTCCGGCGGTATGGCGAGGCGCACCCCATCGTCCACGGTCTCGCCTGGCGCCCACCAGGTGGTGGGAAAGGCGCCTTCGCGTGGCTGGGAATCGTGTTGGGCGATCGGCCTGCCGGCCGAGTCGGCCAGATGGACGAAGAGTGTGTACGGCTGCGCCATGCGGCGAGCGGCGCGCCATCGCATCCGCACGTTCAGAGCCTCTCCTGGCGCGGCTGCCGTACGGTCTGGAGCTCCGCTGAGCAGCTCCAGACCGCCCGCGAAACTGGCCAGCGGGGGACTGGCCGGTGGGGCGCTGCCAGTGATCGGCAGCTCTCCGATGACCGGCTCGGCCAGCTCGACGCCCGCGCTGTCGAAGGCCGGTAGCTTCGTCAGGTCGGCCTCGTACAGTCCCACTTTGATGCGTGCGATCAGCGGCGGCTGCACGTCAGGCGACACGTGCAGGCGATAGGAGTCGCGGAAGTACTGACCTGCGCGCAGATGGCGAGTGGCGATCCGGCCTTCGCCGGGAAACGAGTCGTACTGGCCGGCGGGACCGTTGCCCGTCAGCAATTGAACGGTGACCGAGTAGTTCTGGTCCGGGCTCCGGAGCACCTGCCAGTACAGCTGCAGCTGCACCTCGTCACCGGGCCTGGGGGACTGCTGCGAGACGTCGTAGCCCAGCAGCGCTAGCTTGCCGCCATAGGCGATCCGCGCTGCCTGCGATGGCTGGCCCGCCGGAGCGCTCTCGACACGCGGCCGCGCGTAGGCCGGGAAGATGTAACGGAAGGGCAGGTACACCGCGAGTCCCAGCAGCAGCGCCGGCAGGACCATCCCGGCTGGCATGCGCCAGTGGGCGGGCAGCGGCGCCAGCAGGCCCAAAGCCAGGAGCACGGCCGCCGCGGCGATGGCTGGAAACAGCAGACGACCCGTAGACGCCGACGCTATCGTCGTCCAGCGCAGCAGGGCCAGCAGCTCGATCCCGAACCAAGTAGCTAGCAGCGCGAGCGGGCGCCAGGAAGGGAGCTGTCGTCGGGCGAGCACTATTCCCGCCACGCCCGCTACGCTCAAGGCCAGGTAGACGGCGTAGACCCAGGCGTCGGCCAGGATGTCGAACGCGCCGAACACCGCCCAGTAGCTCAGGAACAGCCCCGGCATCTCGCCCAGCAATTGCAGCGCGTCTGGAGCGCGGGTGTGAACCAGCTCGCCCCAGGCTCGCAGGCCGGTTGGCTCGCCGTAGGTCAGCCAGTTCCGCACATACCACCAGCCGGCGATCGCGAGCAAACCGGCAGCCAGGATCAGGATGCGTTTGGCGACTCGCCCCCAGCCGTCGAGTTTCAGCGTCCGCGCCCCGACGACGACCGCCGCGAGGGGTGGCAGACCAAGCCCGCTCAGCTTCGAGAGCCCGGCTGCGCCCAGCAAGCCGGAGAGCAGCCACAGCTGGCGCGCGGTCGGTCCGGCCGCCAGCATCGTCGCCATCAGTAGCAGGCCCGTCGTCGACAGCAGCGTGATCAGGTTGTCGTTGTCGACCGATGCTGACACGAACAGGAACTGCGGGTTGAACGCCACCAGCGCCATCGCCAGCGGAGCGGCCGCCGGAAACTCCGGCGCCACGATCCGTGCGAGGCGGTACGTCAGATACACCGTCCCCGCGCCGAGGACGATGGACAGCAGCCGCGCCAGGTGCGCCGCCAGGCTGACGCCGCGGTACGGGAAATCCTCCGCCGGCGAGTGCACGAAGAGGTTCTTGTTGTCGGCTCTGGTTGAGGGAATGCCGGCTTCAGCATGCGGATTGAAATCGATGATCTGAGGCAGATCGCTGGTGTCCACCCAGCCCGTCAGGAGCCCGCCCAGCAAGTAGTACAGCGGCGGCTGACCCGCCTCCTGCCACGGCGCGAACGGATCATCCGACGGCTGGATCACCGGCAGCTCGTGGCGCTGGACGATGTAGCGGATGGTCAGGTAGTGCCGGAACTCGTCGCTGGCCTCGAAAATCGGCGTGGCCGAGTTGTAGATGAGCGCCAAAAGAAGATAGAGTGCCAGGGTGGCCACGACCGCCGGCTTGGACAGCCGGCCCAAGCTAGCCGGCCGCCCGCGGGTCACGGCGCACAGTATAGATAGAATCCCCTCTTCCGCTGGCGGGAGAGGGCGAGGGTGAGGGTGGTCGCGGCTGCCAAGCTGCCCCGGGCCCGGGCTGCCTCAGGTTCCCTCACCCTGACCCTCTCCCGCTTCGGCGGGAGAGGGAACTACGCCAATCTGCCGGCTGTGGCGGCCATCACGCTGTTCGCCGTCGCCGTCCGCGTGCTGCAGCTTGAGTTCGTGAATTTCCACAGCGACGAGGCGTTCTTCATCCAGATCGCCTACCAGGGCACCTTCATGCGCTCGATGTCGATCGACGAGCCGCATCCGCCGCTTTTCTTGGCGCTGCTGCAGGCGTGGATGGGGCCCGCCGGCGTAACCGAGTACGCGATTCGTCTGCTGCCGGTCCTCGCCGGCACCCTCCTGGTGCCGCTCACCTACCAGCTCGGCCGGCTGCTGGGCAGCCGGCGCCTCGGCCTGGCCGCGGCGTTCGCGGCCGCCGCCAACCCGCTGTTCATCTTCTACGCGCGCGAGGTGCGTGACAACGGGCTGATGGCCTTCAGTGGCGCGCTGTCGTTCGTGCTGCTGATGCTGGCGCTGCGCCGGCCCGCCTTGCTGCCGGCCTACATCGTGGCGGCGATGGCGGCGCTGTTCAGCCACTACTACAACGTGGCCATTGTCGCCCTGCAGCTCGCGATCGGGGCCGCCTGGCTCGCCCGCCGCCACAAGCTGAGACTGTGGCCCTGGGCTGCTGCGCCGGCCATCCTGCTGGCTGGCTACGCGCCCTGGCTGGCGTTCGCGCGCTCGAGCATCGTGAATTACGACGTCGGCCGCGGCACGCCCGCCGTCTTCTTGGCAGGCCTGACCCGGACTTTCCAGGCGTTCACGGTTGGCTTCTCCATCCAAACATGGATCGTCCTGTGGGCCTGCCTGGCGATG
>DATGVV010000011.1:0-2069 GCA_035299885.1 Chloroflexota bacterium
GACCGAGTGCGCCCCGTCGTACGACTGGCCAGCCATGCCTGCGCGGGTGGTCGAGCTCGAGCCGCTGCCGCGCGACCCGCTGGCCCTGCTCGCGCATCCCAATATCTGCTCCCGCCGCTGGGTCTACCGGCAGTACGACCAGACCGTCCAGGCCGCCACCGCGGCCACCGATCAAGCTGATGCCGCGCTGGTGCTGCTGCCCGGCGGCAAGCGGGCCATTGCGCTGTGCACCGACGGCAACGTCCGGCACGACGATCCTTACCTGGCCGGCGCCCTGGCCGTGGCCGAGGCGGCCCGCAACGTGAGCTGCACCGGCGCTACCCCCATTGCGCTGACCAACTGCCTCAACTTCGGCAGCCCCGAGCGCCCGGAAGGCGCCTGGCAGCTGCGCGAGGCCATCCGCGGCCTGGCCGACGCCGCGCGCGCCCTGGACGTGCCGGTCATCAGCGGCAACGTGAGCCTGTACAACGAATCCGATGGCGGGGCCATTCGCCCCACACCCGTCGTGGGCATGCTGGGATTGCTGGAGGACGTCAGCAAGCGCCGCGGGATTGCTTTTAAGCGCGAGGGCGATGCCATCGTCCTGCTGGGGCCGCCCTCCGGCGCGCTGGACCTGGAGGTCGAAGCGCGTGTCCAGCGGGCCGTGCGCGAAGCGATTGGCCGCGGCCTGGTCCACTCGGCGCACGACTGCTCGGAAGGGGGACTGTTCGTCGCCCTGGCCGAGTGCTGCCTGCAGGGCAACATCGGCGCCGCCGTCGAGGCGCGGCTCGACTATTTCGACGAGAGCCCGTCGCGCATCGTCGTCTCCACGGACCAGCCAGACGGCCTACGAGGGCTCGGCGTGCAAGTCAACGTGCTGGGCACGGTGGTGGGTCAGCGGCTTATGATTGCGGGCGTGGGCGACCTCGCGCTGGCTGACATGCGCGCGGCTTACGAGGGTGGTCTGGAGCGGGCGCTCGCCGGGGGTGAGCGCTGATGTGCGGCGTCTTTGGCATCTACGCCCCGGGTGAGCCGGTTGCGCGGCTGACCTATTTCGGCATCTACGCGCTGCAGCACCGCGGGCAGGAGAGCGCCGGGATCGTGGCGGCGGGCGAGGGCCAGGGCCTGTCGTTCAAGCGCGACATGGGGCTGGTGTCGCAGGTGTTCGACGAGCAGACTATCGCCGGCCTGGATGGCGACCTGGCCATCGGCCATACCCGCTATTCGACCAGCGGCAGCAGCACGCAGGCGCACGCCCAGCCGCTGTTCGCTCCCAGCCTGTACGGCCCGCTGGCCATGGCCCACAACGGCAACCTGGTGAACGTGGCTGCGCTGCGCCGCGAGACCGACGCCTCGCCGATCTTCGATGACACCGACAGCGAGCTGGCCATGCGCAGCATCGTCCAGGCGCCAGGCGCGTCCTGGCCGGACAAGGTGGCCCACGCCATGGGCCGCATGGACGGCGCGTACTGCCTGGTGATGCTCACGTCCTCACAGCTCATCGCCTGCCGCGACCCGCTGGGCGTCCGGCCGTTGTGCCTGGGCCGCTACAAGCAGGGCTGGGTGGTCGCCTCTGAATCGTGCGCGCTGGAGACGATTGGCGCCGAGTTCGTGCGCGAGGTTGAGCCTGGTGAGCTGATCACGATCGACGCCGACGGCATACGCAGCCAGCACCCGGTGGCGGCCCGGCCGCGGGCCTTGTGCGTATTCGAGTTCATCTATTTCGCCCGGCCTGACAGCAATATCGCCGGGCGCTCTGTGTATGAGGCGCGCTACGAGATGGGTCGCCAACTGGCCCGCGAGCACGCCGTCGAGGCCGACCTGGTCATCGGCGTGCCCGACTCGGCCACAGCCGCCGCGGCCGGTTATGCGGAGGAGGCGGGCCTGCCCTTCCGTGAGGGGCTGATCAAGAACCGCTACATCGGCCGGACGTTCATCCAGCCGCACCAGAGCCAGCGCGAGGGGGCGGTGGCCCTCAAGTTCAACGCCCTGCCCAGCGTGCTGGCCGACAAGCGCGTGGTGGTGGTTGACGACTCGATCGTGCGCGGCACGACGACGCCGCCCATCGTCAGCCTGATCCGCAAGGCCGG
>DATGVV010000012.1:0-1908 GCA_035299885.1 Chloroflexota bacterium
ACTCGCCGAACGGCCCGTCCTGCTCGCGGCCGCCGGGCGGGATGTGGCCCTCGATCACGATCTCGGCCGTGGCCGGCACCAGCAGGTCCACGGTCTTGCACCTAACCACGTCCACCGGCTCGCCGCGGACCGCGCCGGCCACGGCCAGCTCGTCCAGGCCGTAGGGGAATGGGGTAACGGCCGCCAGGCCAATCACGGGGTCGGTGCCGAAAGCGATGGCCACGTCGGTCGGCTTGCCTAGCTGGTCGTTCTTGCGAATGTTGGTTCATGTTCCGCGGCGGGTTGATCATGATGCCCAGCCGCCGCGCGCTCTTCTCCTGGACGCGGTAGGTGCCCACGTTCTGGACTCCGCTCTCTGGGTCCTTGGAGATCACGAAGGGCGAGGTGTGGTACGGCCCCGGATCCTGGCCGACCGTCCAGACGGGCGCCGGCAGCTTGACCCGCTCGATGTCCGCGTCGCAGTAGACCTCCTCCTGGCACGCTCCCTCAGCCACCAAGCGTGGCTCGACCGGCTGCTCGGTGGCCCTGGCCCAGCGCTCCTGGGCCTGCTCGATGGGGCTTTCCATGGCTAGGCCATAGATGGCCCGCGAGCCGCCCAGCACGCCGACGACCAACGGGATGTCGTGACCCTGGATGTTGTCGAACATCAGCGCGGGCCGCCGCCCCTGGGGGATGCGCCGGAAGGTCTGGCGGGCCACGGCGGAAATCTCCCAGTCCTTGTCCACTTCGGCGGCCACGTGGGCCAGCAGGCCGGCCCCTTCGAGCCGCTCGAGGTACTGGCGGAGGTCGCGATATGCCATCTCCTTGGCCTTAGCGCTGAGCGACGAGCGGCAGCTTCTCCGGTCGCCTGAAAGGTTCGTAATGAGCGCGAACACCACGCTGCAGGTCGGGCGCCCGTAGGCCCAATTCCGCCAGATCGCGTTCAATGAGATCGCTGAATATCTGGCGGACATGGCCGTTCTGGGCGGTCTTGATGCCCAGCTCACAGTAGCGCTCCTCGTTGGCACTGCCGTCGGCGCCGAAGACGTCGACGGCATAGGGGTACCAGCATTCCAGCGCGGATTGCACTGCTTCACGCTGGCCGTCCCGGATCAGGTCGCGTACCCGCGCTTTCCAGAGCTCGGACGTGTCGGTCTGGAACTTGTAGTGCTGGCCTGCCCAGGCGGCAAACGGCACCAGGCAGCTGCCGAAGCAAGCTAGGCTGGCGATGGCGCTGGCCCGCATGGCCAGCAGTTGCTGCACACTGCACTCCACCCAGTCGTAGCTCAGCGGCTGCTTCAGGAGATCCACTTTCCACTGGCCACCCTCGAGCGTCCGCTCAGCTTCGTCCGCTATTGGATCGGGATCTTCGCCGAGAGCCCGCAGCAGTTGCGCAACCTGCAGTCCGAAAGCCCGCTCGTCACGCAGCTGATGGCCCGTCTCGACCTTCTGCTGCGGTGTCTGGGCGGCGTACACGATGGGATCGCTCTGGCGAGCATATTTGGACTGCGCCCAAACGCGCAGCAGTTTGACCAGCCACGGCTTGACTTCGGCCGGCACCTCGTCCACGTCGAGGTAGACGGCGACGGGATCGTCGGCTTCCTCGGGGTAGCGCTGCCGGTCTCCCTGCCAGGGGTCGGCCGGCAACCGGAGCCCCAGCTGCTTCATGTCGCGCTCGAGGGAGCGGATCCACAGCTTCCGCGTCTGGTTGTTGGTCAGGGTCTTGATGCCGGTCTCAAAGTACTTGCGCTCGTTGGGGGTGTCCACGCCGCCAAAGATGTCCAGACACCAGGGGTAGAACTTGTCCGCCGCCCGCTGGCATTCATCGCCGCGGCCCTCGTCCATCAGCCGCTGCGCGTAGCGCACGCCCATGACGGTGTGGCCCTGGGCCTCATCCTTGTAGTTCTTGGCGTGCCACACCGCCAGCGG
>DATGVV010000013.1:0-22849 GCA_035299885.1 Chloroflexota bacterium
GGCGCCGCTGGACGGGGAGGCCTGGCTGCAAACGCAAACGGCGCTGCCGCTCGACCCCAACTTCGCCGAAAGCGATCGCGCCTGGAATCAGTACGCGGCTGCGCAGCTGGCCTTCCTCGAAGCGGAGCCGCGCATCAAGGCGGCTTATTGGTCGGTGGACGATCCGGTCCGGCATTTCGGCCTGCCCCTCGGCCCGCTCACCGAGGCGCCCAATGGCCTCAGCATCATCCTCAAGGCGGCGTACGCCTACTTCTCGATCTCGAAGCGCGACACGCCCTTCGCCAAAGCCGGCGACCTCACCGTCTCCCAAAGCGCCGAGCTTAACCTCGACGCCGAGCCATTCTCCCGCCGCATCTTCGAGCCTGAACCGCTGTTCCCCGACCAGCCGATCGGCTTCGTGATCCCGGCGAGCTAAGCAGGCGAGCGCACGTTTAAGCCTGGCACAGACGCGAAATCTCGCAGGTTGCGCGTAATCAGCGCGAGTGAGTATTCGACGGCAGTGGCCGCGATGAGCGCATCAGGCGTGGTCATATGCGAATTGCGACGGAGACGGCCCGCGGCTTCAGCAATTTCACGCGTGACTTCAAGCTCAATAAAGCCTCCCAAGAGCTCGCGGATGTCGCTCTCTGCGACATAACGCCCTGCGAACAACTCGCACCGCGTGACCATTGAATAATGGCTGCCTTGCTGGCGGGTCAGAGCGCGCGCGCCGCGCATATGGTCAATCAACACGTCCGAGTCGATGAGGCCATCAGCCATACCCGCGGTCCCACTCTGATCTCGGGGGCACCTCAAGGTTCGGCGCTACCCCAAACGTCGCGTCCAACGCCGCCTGCACATCCGTATGCTCATGCTCGAGGAAGGCATCCACCGCCTCGCGGATGAGCTCTGCCAGCGCCTTGCCCTCGCGCCGGCTCAGCTCATCGAGCCGTTTGCGCTGCTCTGCCGTCAAGTAGATCTGGGTCCGGGTCGCCGCCATATACAGCGCAGTATACAGCTGCGGTCACACCAACCCGAGGGCTTGGGCTTTCTCCTCGTTGCGCTGCTCGGACTTGAGGCGGGCGAGGTCGACTTCGGACCAATCGACGAAGGCAGTGGCCAGTTCGGCCAGGACGGGGTGGATGGTGCGGACCTGCTGGGTCAGGTCGTGGACGACGGCGCGGTAGTCGGGGTGGCCCTGGATGGTGGACCGCAGCTCGACCATGTGGGCCAGCTCACGTAAGTTGAGCTTCATCATCCAGCGCATGCGGTAGGCGGTGGGCACGACGTACTGGGCCTCAGCCGGGAAGCGCTCGGCCAGCGCCTGGTAGGCCGCGTCGGCGATGGCCATGCACTCGTGGAAGCGCTCCTCGTGCGGCGTCCCGACGAGTTCAGGCGGCGTGGTGTAGCCCAGGTTGGTGCTGAGGCGCTGACGCTGCTGCGTGCACAGCCGGTGGCGCTGGAGGTCCTTGTAGACGCCGAAGTTAGCGCATAGCTCCACCGTGTAGTCGGCCATCTCGAACGCGCGGCCGGGCCGCCGATGACGGCTGACGCGGCCGTCCAGGTGCGCCTGGACAATGGCCAGCTTCTGGGCTGCAGGCATGCCCGCCACGGCATGCCGAAGCTCCTCGAGCGGCAGCTGGCTGTGCGGGTACAGCAGCGCCGCCACGATCTTGTCCTCGGCGGCGGGCTCGTAATCCACCACGGTTACTGCCGGCTGCGGCCGGTGCTCGCTGTCGGGCAGTCCGGCCGTCCAGGTTTCCATGACGATTTCTCGCTCGCGCAGGTAGGAAGAGTGGTCGCGGCCGCGCTCCGAGCCGGCGCGTTTGGTGAAGGCGAGGATGACCAGGGCCAGCTCGCGGCCTAGCTGAAAGCCCAGTTCGCGCACCTCGGGCAGCGGGCTGGCCGCCATCTTGATCAGCAAATACTCGAAGGCGCGGCCATTGCCGAACAGGCCCAGGTTCGTCAGATGGCCCACCGGCAGCAGCGATCGCAGAACGTCAGCAGCCTTGGCGCGAATGGCGGCGCGATGCGCGCGCTCGGAGGCGCCCGGCTCGGGCGGGAACTGATCGCTGAGGCTGGCCGTCAGCGGGGCAATCGCATCGCTGTAGGCCTGAAAGCAGGCGTCCATGGCGCGGATGTAGATCTCCGCCAGGGGCGAGTGCATGATGCTGTGAGGCCGCACGTATTCGAACTCGTCCGCCACCTGCCGGTCGAAAAAGACATAGCGGGTGGACTTCTCCAGCGGTGACAAGCCAATACGGCTATCTTCGATCTCCTTGGCGGTTAAGGCGCTGACGCGCTCGAGCGCGACGTGGGCGCCACCCAGCTCGGCCACCGAGTCGTCGCCGTAGCCGACCAGCACCCGCTCGTAGAATTGCTCGGCCTTCTCGGAGGCCACTACGTTGCCCCACGGGTCGGCGGCCGGCGGAAGCTCGACGTCGGGATTCTTCACGAATTCGTCGAGGAACGTGCGCCGCAGGCTTTTGGTGGTGCGGGAATAGCGCGAGAAGAGCGCGCCCTTCACCACCTCGGGCAGGTTGCGGAGCGCGAAGACGTCACGATCCAGGTTGGTGAAGTAGGGACCGAGAAGGTCGCGTTCCTTTTCCGAAAACTCGCTTATTACCACGCCTCTAAGATATTTTAATTAGCGCTTGACTGCAATTGGCCAAGCAGGCTAGCCATCCGATCTGGCTATATCCCAACATTACACTTCGCCGCGTGATCTACCCGCTGGCCGTGGCGGGCATCTCGGCGATCTTCGCGGCAGTGGTGCTGCGCCAGTACCTGCAGCGGCGGCGGCCGTACCAGCTGATTTGGATGCTGGCCCTGCTGATGTCGGCGCTGGCTTCGGCCGTGTACGTACTGGCGCTGCCGCCCACCTCAAACGCCGTGGCCTTCCGGCTGTACTACGCACTTGGCGCCGCGCTGATGCCGGCCTGGCTGGGGTTGGGCAGCATCTTCCTGGTGGCGCCGAGGCGACTCGCGGAGGTAACGCTGGCTGCGCTGGTCAATGTGGGTGCGCTGGGCGCCGGGGCCGTGTTCGCGGCGCCGCTCGATGCCACCGCCCTGGCGCGGCTCAACGGTGGCCCGGGCACGGGCGTGCTCCAACCAGGGCTGTGGCTGCCACTCACGATCGCGCTCAACACCTTCGGCGTGCTGGCAGTAGTCGGGGTGGCGGCGTACACCGGCCTGCGCGGCGGCGGCCGGCGCCTGCTGCTGGCCAATGCCCTCATCGCCGCCGGCGACCTGGTGGTGGGGGTGGCCGGCTCGATGGCGCGCACCGGCCGGCCTGAGCTTTTCTGGACGACTATGCTGGCCGGCTGGGTCGTCATTTTCGCGGGATTTCTCCTCACCCAACCGGCCGCGCAGCCTACAGGTTCTCGCCCTGGTAGCGCCCCGAGTAGCCAGCCTCGGTTGGCTGCTCCATCCGGAAGAAGACCAGTTGCATAATGCGAGCATCCTTCTGAAGCTCGATGCCGGCCGGGTTTTCGACGGTGAGCAGGCACTCGCTCCTACCCCCATAACCGGCGTCCCACACCGCGGTGTGGAGGGTGGCGCCGCAGCGTAGCAGGGTCGAGCGTGGGCGTCCCAGAGCCATGACGTCGAGTGGCAGGCGCACGGTTTCGTTGAATTGGATCACGTACGGGCCCGCCGCCAGTTGCAGCCAGCCCCAAAAATCGAATGCCAGCGCGATGCGATCCGGCACGCGGCGCTCATCCACGCCCAACCGCCCGCCTTCCGTCAGCTGGAACACTGCACCTAGCGTCACGTCGACGCCGCATGGCTGCAACTGAGCCTGCGGGTCAAGTAACCCGCTGATCAGATTCGGCTCAGTCTGAATCAAATTCCAGATGGTTTCTCGCGGTAGTACCCCACTCACACTGTCAATCACTCCCGCTTGCAACAGACTCGCTCCTCCACTTTCACGCATTCGGGTCTTCTCCTTCAACGACGATCTCCAGACTGGTTGGCCCGCCGCAAGCGACTTTGAGCGCCGCTTCGATGGCTGGCCGGAGACGCTGCTCGATGTAGCGCTGCACCCGCACGTCGGGCACGATCACGCAGGCCTGGCCCAGCTCGTAATGGAGCAGTTTGCTGGGCTGCAGCCACTGGTTGAACGCAGCCGGCCGCATATCGGCAGCCAGCACATGCTTCGCGATGTGCCAGACGTCCACGCTCCTGCTCGACCCACCGTTGGTAGTGGTGAACGGATAACGCGCGGGTGGCAAGGATAATGGCTTGCGCAGCTCAAGCAGCGGTTGAGCGCCGGAGCCTTCGGTGCCCGTAGCCGCTAGCGGCGCTTGATAGTCCTGTTCGATTGCCCTCCGCAAGAACCCTGGCACATTGCGCAGCTCCTGCTGCTCCTTCAGCGTACGAACCAAGGCCATTTTGTCACGAATGACTTCGGACGGATACTGCCGGGCAAGGCGATACGCAACGCCTCCGGACATGTTTTCCTGAATCAGCTCACGCGCGACAACAGCAGCATCAACTGAAATTTCTTCAGGTTTCTCTTCCGGTGGCAATTTGCTCGATGTAGGACCCGTGGCAGATTGCACCGATTTCTGGCTGAGATCGGTAACTAACGCTTTTGCCGCCTTGCCCGTGAACGGCCGTTCAGCCACCTGCCGGCCCGGGTCGGAAATGCCGCAGTAGGCGTCGCTCCGCCCCTCCGCTTGCTCCAACAGAGGCCCCGCCGCCAGAAGTGCCGCAGCGCGACCGCGATCTTCTTCCACCAGCGGATCGTCCATAGCCACGTGGTAGAGGCTGGAGATGCGGACCGTTTGCCGCCGAGTCGCGTCATAGCGCGAGCGGTACTGGACGCGGACGAACTGACGGGCATCAGCCTTCTTCAGTTCGCGCATGACCGTCCAGCGCGATACGCCGACCTCCTCGGCCAGCGTCTGTTGGGTTGGAAAGCACCAGTCACGCCGCTCCTGGGTGGACTGGTTGTAGTAGCAATGCATCCGTAGCCGGACGATCAGCACCGTCAGCGTCGGTCCGAGCCGGGGCGCCCACCTCTCCCAGAAGTAGCGGGTGCCGACGACGATCTGCTTGGGCCGGACGATAGTGTTCTTGACATCGTGATAGAAGGGCTGCAGCTCGATGGCATCCGGCACCACGTGGCCCTCGTCCGCGGACATAATCCTCCCCGCCCGCGGCCTGACGCAAGGCATAGCTCTCGCTTGGGCCGCGGCCAAAAATAAGAATCAGATGGCCAGCGTTGGAGCACTCGTTACTCCATCAGCTCGTCCCCGCTGGTTGAGCCGCAGTATATGGCGGTGGGTATGTGAGTCAAGGCCTTTTAGGACCCCCCGGCACTGCTTTTTTCAAAACTCCGGCTAGCCGTACAAACCGGGGCGGGAAAGTTTGGGCAAGCCGACTAGGGCCAGAAAAAGCGAGCTTCAGGACCCTCACGTTCACGTGAAGAACGCCGTTATACTGTGCCTGTGGATCGAGGCAGCGGCTACCTCCAGATCGGAGAAGCAGCGGGCCGCGCCGGACTGACGCAGCGCACGCTGCGCTACTACGAAGAGCTGGGCTTGCTCAAGCCGGCCAGTCGCATGGAGGGTGGCTTCCGCCTGTACTCGCCGGAAGACATGGAGCGCATCGACTACATCAAGAACCTGCGCGACGTGCTCGGCTTCAGCCTGGCGGAGATCAAGGACATGGTTCTGTTTGAGGACGTCCGCAGCCAGATCAAATCTGAGCTCCACCACGCCGAGAACTCCGACCAGCGGCGAGCGCGACTCGTGCAATTAAAGGAAGTCGCCCTGCGGCAGATGCGCATCGTCAACGAGAAGCGCCAGCGGCTCAAGGGGATGCGCACCGACATCCAAGCCCGGATCGACAAGATTGACGCCCAGCTGCAAGAGCTGGCGCAGCGGGAGCCCGACACGGTTTCTTCATGAGCCAGCTGGTCAAGCTGCTGCGCGGCGCCGGCCGGGTAACCGGGCGGCCAACCGCCGGGTTTGGCGCTCGCCAGGAGGGACGCCAGCGGCTGTTCCTGGTGGCGGCCTTGGACGGCCCCGACACCGCGGCAGCTAAGAAAGCGGTCGAGGCCGGTGCCGACGTGCTGGAGCTGCCCCTGACCGACGCGAAGTCCGCGGACAGGCTCAAGGACCTGGCCAAGGCCGTTGAGGCTCCCGTTGGTGTGGCGCTGACCGGCGCATTGGCGCCTGATTTCGATTTCGCCAAGCTGGAGGCGGCCGGCGCCGACTATGTGAAAGTTGAGGCCGGCGATGCTCCGGCCACGGTCTTCCTACTGGAAACCGCGGCCGTGGTGCTGGAAGTCAAAGAGAGCTTCAGCGACACGATGCTGAAGATGCTCAACTTCCTGCCGGCCAAGGCCGTTCAGGTGGACGCGCCCGAGGATTTGCAGGGGTTGACCATCAAGCGCCTGATGGAGGCGCGCGTCGATCGCGAGCTGATCGGCAAGCCGCTGCTGCTGAGGGTTGGTGCCACCATCAAGCCCGAGGCGGCGCAGCTGCTGGCACTCATCTCTCCTAACGGGCTGGTGGTGCCGGCCGCCAATGTAGCCGCCTGGAAGCAGGCAGTGGCCGACCTGAAAGAGCCGTCCGAGACCGACGACGGCGGCGCAAACATCAGCCTGCGGGCGCCGTCGGCAGCGTAATCCTTTCCAGGCCGCCCATGTAGGGGCGGAGCACCTCGGGAACGACGATCGAGCCGTCGGCTTCCTGGTAGTTCTCCATGACGGCCGGCAGGACCCGGCCGGCCACGCCGGAGCCATTGAGGGTGTGGACGAACTCGACGCGCGCCTCGGCTGAGGGGCGGTATCGGATGTTCGCCCGACGGGCCTGGAAGTCCTCGAAGTTGGAGCAGGAAGAGATCTCGACGTAGCGGTTCTGGCCGGGCATCCAGACTTCGGGGTCGAACTTCATCGACGCGGTGAAGCCCAGGTCTCCGCTGCACATCTGCACGACGCGGTAGGGCAGCTCGAGCGCCTGCAGAACGCTGCAAGCGTCGGCCAGGAGCGAGCGCAGCTCGTCGTAAGAGTGCTCGGTCGCGACGAATTTGACCAGCTCCACCTTGTCGAATTGATGGACCCGGATGAGCCCGCGCGTGTCCCGGCCGGCGGCCCCAGCCTCACGCCGGAAGCAGGCGGTGTAGGCCACGAAGCGGCGCGGCAGAGTGCCGGGCTCGAGGATTTCGTCGCGGTACATGTTGGTCACCGGCACCTCGGCGGTGGGAACCAGGAAGAGGTCGTCGGGCTCGGTGCGGAAGGCGTCGTCCTCGAACTTCGGGAGCTGGCCGGTGCCGATCATCGACTCGCGCTTGACCAAGTACGGTGGCGACAGCTCGGTGTAGCCGCGGCTGGTGTGCCAATCCAGCATGAAGCTGATGAGCGCGCGGTTGAGCCTGGAGCCGCGGCCCTTGAGCATGAAGAAGCGGCTGCCCGAAATCTTGCTGGCGCGCTCGAAATCGACCATGTCCAGCGCCTCGCCGAGATCCCAATGGGGCTTGGGATCAAAGGGAAACTTGCGCGGCTCGCCCCAGCGCTCGATCTCCACATTTTCCTCTTCGCCGGCGCCGGGCGGCACGGAGGGGTGCGGTAGGTTGGGGATTTGCAGCAACATGTCGTCGCGTTGGGCCTCGATGGGCGCCAGCGACTCCTCGAGGTGCTTGATCTCATCGGCCACTTGGCGCATTTCGGCGCGGACCTGGTCGCGCTCCGCGGCGTCCCTGATTTGGGGGAACCGCTTCGAGCTTTCGTTGCGCCGCTGTTGCAGCTCCTGCAGTTGGGCCTGGATGCGTCGGATGTCGCGGTCGGCTTCGAGCAGGGCATCAATGGGCGCATCGGTGACGCCTTTGAGGCGGGCCCCCTCGCGCACCCGCTCGGGATCATTGCGGATGAGCTGCAGCGGGAGCATGACTTAAACCGTATCAGCACGGATACGCCCGGATGTTTATTTCGCAATGGACTACAATCGGCTTCGGCCACTGTCCGCCGCGAGTAGGAGAGGACTCGCGGATACAACGCGCGTGGACATGGCAAACGATCAACCTCAAAGGAGAGTGTGTCTTTGGCTGTTCAGCACGTGACCAGCGAGTCGTCGCGGGGAAAGAACGGGGGTAAGGCTGTACGGGAGAAGTACGGCGTTGATTTCTTTCGCCAGATCGGGCGGAAGGGCGGTAATTCGCTCAAGGAGCGGGGCGCCAACTACGTCGAGCTGGGTCGCATGGGCGGGGAAGTCACCAAAGCTCGCCACGGCAGTGAGCATTATTCGGAGATTGGTCGCAAAGGCGGACGGAACGGCCGCGGCGCAAGCAAAAAAGGCAGCGGACGGCGTCGGGCTAGCTAGACCCTCCAGGCACTGAGGCGGCGCTCGGCGTAGCGCAGCAGCTCGTTCAGCACGATGGCGAAGAGCGCCAGCGTCGTCACCAGGCCAAACGTCTCGGCCGACCGGAAGTTGGCCGTGAACTGCCGCACGAAAAAGCCGATGCCTCGCTGCGAGACGAACAGCTCGGCCAGCAGCACGCCGAGCAGGTTGGCTGCCATGCCGAGCCGTAAGCCGGTGACGATCCACGGCAGAATGGAGGGTGCGACCAGCTTCCAGAACATCTGCCACTGGCTGGCGCCCATGGTTTGGGCCGCGCGCAGCAGCTGGCGATCCACCGCATGGCAGCCGGCGATGCAGGTGAAGATGACGGGGAAGATGGTGTGGGTGACGCCGAAAGCGATCTTGGCGTTGTTGCCGATGCCCAGGAACAGGATGAACACCGGCAGGATGGTCACCTGCGGGATGCCGAACAGCATCACCACGATGGGATTGAACACTCGGTGCAGGTAGGCCGACAGCCCCAGGGCGACGCCGAGCGGCACGGCGATGGCCACGCCGATGCCGAAGGCGAGCGCGATTTCCAGCCCAACGTTGGCGTAGGCGGCGTCGATGTCGCCGCGGCGAGCCAGCACGAAGATCTGGCGCCCCACCTCGTCTGGCGGCGCAAGAAAGCCGGTGTCGATCAGGCCGCCGCGGGTGATGGCCTCCCACAGGGCGACCAGCGCCGCGATGGCCAGCACGCGTCCCAGCGCGACCTTCACGTCCGGACCATCCGGCCCAGGAGGTTGGCCAGCTGGCTGATGCAGAACGACACGAAGATGGTGATGAACACCCAGCCGAACAGCTCCGCCGAAGACAGCGACTCGGAGGTCTCGGCGATGCGAGAACCCAGGCCCTCGCGGCCGGCTAATGTCTCGCCAGCGATGGTTGACAGGAACTCGAGCACCAGGGCCAAGCGGATGCCGTTGAGGATGGACGGGAAAGCGGCCGGCGCCAGCACCTTGAACAGCAGTTGGAGTGGCCCCGCGCCCATCGCCACCGACACGCGCACCAGTCCACGATCGACGTTTCTGAGGCCGTTGATGACGTTAATGGCGATGGGAAAGAAGCCGTAAACCGCGGAAAAGGCAATTTTCGAGGCGTGGCCTATGCCGAAGAAGAGAATGCACAGGGGGTAGATGATGATGATTGGCACCGCGAACAGTGCCACCAGGATGGGCTCGAACACCTCCGTGGCATAGCGGTAGGCGCCGATGGCGAAGCCAAACAGGAGGGCAGCCGCGCAGGAGATGGCGAAAGCCGCCAGGAACTCGCTCATCGTGGCGCCGATCTCGCCGTAGGTACTCCAGTCCACGACGAAGTGGCTGAGCCGGTTGGCGACCAGCGGCAGCTTGGGCAGGATGAGCGGCGACACGCGACCAGTGGCCGTCAGCCACAGCCAGGCGCCGAACAGCAGCCCCGCGAAGGCCAGGCGAGGCGCCTGGACCGAAAGGCCGGTCCTCACTCCACGATCTCGGCTGCGCGCACGATCTCGTCGTGCAGCAGCGAGAACAGCTGATTGCGGAGGTCGTTGAAGTCGTCGCCCAACATCAGCTCAGGTTTGCGAGGGTGGCTGAGGGGTACGTTGATGGTGGCCTTGAGGCGCCCCGGCCGCGAGGTCATGACCAGGATGCGGTCGGACAGGTAGGCGGCCTCGGCCAGGCTGTGGGTGACGAACACGATGGTCTTGCCGGTTTGCTCCAGGATGCTGGACAGCTGCTCACCCAGAACCATGCGCGTCTGTTCGTCCAGGGCACCGAAGGGCTCATCCATCAGCAGCACCTCAGGCTCCAGGCTCAGCGCCCGGGCGATGGCCACGCGCTGCTTCATGCCGCCGGAGAGCTCGCGCGGCAGGTGGCCGGCGAACTCGGCCAGGCCAACCATCTCCAGATAGTGCTCGGCTCGCTGCCGCCGCTCCCTAGCCGCCATGCCGCGGAACTCCAGCCCGATCTCCACGTTCTTGAGCACGCTCCGCCAGGGGAACAGGGTGTAGTCCTGGAACACTACGCCCACCACGTCGGGCAGTGGCCCGCGGACTTCGGCGCCGTTGACGCGCACCGAGCCGCTGGTGAGGCGCTGCAGGCCGCAGATGACGTTTAGCAGCGTGGATTTGCCGCAGCCGCTGGGGCCTATGAGCGTGAGGAACTCGGCCCGGGCGACCTCGAACGAGATGTCACGCACGGCAACCGTCTCCCGGCCCGTGCTGCTGGAGTAGCTGACGCAGACGTCCGAAAGGGAGACGGCGGCCGGCGTCACACCTTGACCGGCGTGAATTGGGTGGTGTACAGCTTGGTCGGGTCGATGCGCTCGGGCGTGAGCTTCAACTCCACCAGCCCGTCGGCCACATTGGCCATGCCTTTGTCGTCGATCCTGCCGTCGGGCGAGAGGATGCTCTTGTCGGCGTCGAGCGAGGCCTGGACCGCGTCCGGGCCGAGGCCGATGTACTTCTTGGCCAGCTCCTTGGTCCGAGCCGCGTCCTGGAACAGCATGGCCTGCGCTTTGAAGTAGCCCTCGAGGAACTTCCGGAGCGCGTCGGGGTTGCTCTGGATGAACTTCTCCTGCGCGGCGATGGTTTCGAACGGGAACTGCGGCAGCAGCGCGCCGAAGTCCATCAGCCATTTCCCGCTCTTGTCGCCTTCGACCTGAGTGCCCTGGTCGTGCGTCCAGATGAAGGCGGCCACCTGTTTGGTCTTGAGGCCGGCGAGCTCAGTGTCGAAGCCTCCCAGGAAGGTCGGTTTGAGCGCGTCGTTCCCGTTCCAGCCCTTGGACTGGCTGAGCTTGGCGATGAGGAAGCAGGTGAAGGCGCCAGCGCTGGTGCAGCCCACGGCCTTGCCCTTTAGATCGTCTACCGTTCGGACGTCGGGCCCGGCAATGACGCCCATGAACGCTGGGCTGGCGTTCAGCTGGGCCACGATCTTGACCGGACTGCCTTTGGCGATGGCATTGCTCACGCCGACCGCCGAGTGCATGCCGATGTCCTCGCTGCCGGCGGCCATAGCCTGCGCCAGGAAGGCGTCGCCGTTAAAGGTGCTCAGCTCCACGTCAACGCCGGCGGCCTTATAGGTGCCCCAGTCGATGCCGGCATAGCCGGGTAGGTAATCGAAGGTGGTGGCTACGGACAGGCCGGCGCGCACCTTGGGCCCGCTGCCGGCAGCGGAGGCGATGACCTTGCCGGAAGCGTCAGGCGCGGCGGCGGGTTTGGCCGCTGCGGAGCCAGCCGCTGAGGGTGAGACGCTAACCGCGGCGGGCGCGCTCGCAGAGGCCGCGGGTTTGGCCGAAGCTGAGGCCACGGGCTTGCTTGCTGGCGCTGCAGGTGCGCTCGAGGGTGGCGCGGGTGGTGTGGCCGTTCCGCCACAGGCGGCCAGCACCGCGGCGGCGAGTGAACAGGACAGGACGAAGCGTGTAAAGTGCATCGCGCAACCTCTCAGAACGGAATTTGCGTCCCATTCTACGAGCCTGTGCAGGGCGGCCCATGGTAGGATCCCATGCGTCATGATCAGCCAGCCACGGCGTCGCCGGGGCGTTGCGCTTGCCGCGTATGCCACGCTGATGTTGCTTGTCTGGAGCGGCATGGTGTTCTTGGCCAGGATGCTGGCCGAAGACGAGAAGACGGCCGGCTTCGGTGCCTTCCTGGGCTTCATGGTGATCGCCATGTCGGTCGTGTCCTACGTGCTGTTCATGATGGCGGTCGACTCCGACAAGGGCTGACCGTTCGCCCACTCGTCCCAACTTATAGGGTCGCCGCGCCTCCGGCGCGTTAGCGTTCGCTCGTGCCTGTCCGCCAGCCGTCTTGGCGTTCGCCCTCGAGGCCGCGCGCGTGGCGCGTGACCGACGCCAAGCCGGCGCCGCTGTGGCGGCGATTGACCGTCCCGGCGGCCGTCCTGGCGGCGGTTCTTGTTGGTGCGGGGGTGCTAGGCGTGAGCGGCGTATTTAGCGCGCGTTCTCCTGAGCCGGTGGCGCCTTCCGCAAGCTCCGCGGCCGCTCGCCAGCTCGTCATCTCCAGCACAAACCCGAGCACGGCGACGGCAACGGTGGTGCCCACCCTGGCCTCGTCTCCGACAGTCGTTGGCCCCCGTGAACAGGCGCCGTCGGCGCCCGCGTTCTCGGCCGGGCCGCCCGTGGCCGTGCAGCAGGTTGCGCCGATCGCCGCCAGCGCCCCGGCCTCTGCAGCGCCTACGCGGGCCGCTCCTTCGCCTACGCCGGTCCCTCGGAGCTCGAGCGCCTCGATCGCCGACGATCTACGGAGCATGAACGCCACGGCAACGGCGCTGTCAGAGCGGGCCGGGGCGGCTTCCGGCAACGCGACGCCGACTCGGTCCGGCACGGCGCGGGCCACGGCTACCGAGACGCCGGTTCCTACGGCCGCGCCGCCCAGCCCGCCTCGTGCTTAGGAGCCCAACCGCCACGCCGTAGCCGATTCCGGGAAGCTCTTCTCGTGCCAGGCGTAGGCGGCCTTGGGACGGATGGCGTAATAGAGACCGCCCGGGTCCTCGGGGTTGACGCGCCAGCCGTACTTCGCGTCGTAGGCGTCCGCGAAGCGAGCCAGGATGGCGCGATCCGTCACGCGCTCGACAGCGCCTTCGATCATGTAGACGTCGTCCCCGCTCTCCAGGTGGACGACCACGTCCGGTCGGGCGGCCAGGTTGCGGCCCTTGACCGAGTTTGGCCCGGTGGAGAAGTACAGCACCTCGTCCAGCCACACGCCCCAGACTGGCGCGGCGTGCGGCCGGCCATCGGGTCGGGTGCTGCCGATCCAGTAGTTGCGGCTCTTCTCGAAGGCGGCGCTCAGCTCGCTCCAGGGCAACAGGCCTTCAGCCGCGGCCGAGATGCCGTAGCTGGCGTCGAACCGGGGGCGGTGGGGCTCGGGAACGCTCACAGAACGGGATACGCCGGCGGGACCATGTCCTCGATTCCGCGGCCGCCCCAGCTCCAGTTGGGAACGTCGGCCCAGGCTTTCTCGCCCTCGCGCTGGCACTCGTCGATCAGCGCGCGCTGGTTGACGGTTGCCAGTTGGCCATCGCGGACGACGACCTTGCCGTCGACGAAGACTGTGTCCACGTCCGAAGCGGTGCCGGCCTCGACCAGGCTCTTGACCGGGTCGTGGACAGCTCCGAAGTGCATCTTTCTCATGTCGAAGATGGCCACGTCGGCCTTCGCGCCAGGCGCCAGCCGGCCCAGGTCGTCGCGGCCGAGCGCTTTGGCGGCATTGACCGTGGCGGCATCGAACACGTCGCGCGGGGTGCCGGACAGGAAGCTCTTGTCGGCCACACGGCTCAGGAGCATGGTGTAGCGCATCTCGGCCAGGATGTCGCCCGGCGGGAAGTCGGTGCCGATGGTCATGTTCACGCCGGCCTCGATGTAGCGCCGCAGTGATTCCAGGTGCACGCCCATGTGGAAGTACTTGAGCGGCGAGTGCGACACCGTGGCGTGCGACTGGCCGAGGAGCTGCAGGTCGGGCGCGTCGTGGTAGCGGGTCCAGCTGTGGCCGGAGATGAACAGCACGTGGTCGAGGATCACGTCGGTGCCCAGCAGACCGGCTTTGTCCAGCAGCTGGATGGGCGTGAGGCGGTAGGTGTCGAGCACCCGCTCCATCTCCAGGCCGTGAATGGCGGCGTGAATGGTCATGGGCAGCTTGTGGCGGCGGCCTTGGACGGCTGTTTCCCGCAGCAGTTCCAGCGTGCAGGTGTCGGGGTGGCCGGCGCACAACAGGGCCTTGATGCGCCCACCGGCGTGGCCATCGAAGCGTTCGGCGAAGTCCAGCGATCGCTTGAGGGCGTTGAAGCCGCGCGCGTCGTCCCATTCATACTCAATGCCGCCGTCGTCGCGGGCGAAAATCAGCGCGTTGCGGTGGCCGGGACCGGTGTAGACGCGGATGCCCAGCTCGGCGGCAAACTGGACGAATTCCTCCGGCTCGCCGCCGGCGGCGAACTCCAGCACCGTCGTTTGGCCTGCCTGCAGGCACTGGCCCAGGCCCCACATGACGCGCAGCCGCAGCGGAGGTTCGTAGCGGGGCTTGCCTTTCACTCCGGCGTGCCAGTTGAGATAGTTGCGGGCCATCGAGTCGGGCCGGCCGCGATCCAGGAAGATGTAGTCGCTGGCGTTGATCCCGGCGTGGCGATGGGTGCAAATCAGGCCGGGCGAGACCAGCTTGCCGGTGGCGTCGATAGTCTGGTCCACCGGGCCGTCGTAGCTCTTGCCGGTACGCAGGACGTGGTCGTCTTCGAGCACGCACACGCCGTCGCGGATGATCTGGTGTTGGCCGCCGTCCCAGCCCACAACCCAGCTTGCTTTGATGGCCGTTTTCATAACGGACAGAGGGTACAGTAAGCTCCATGGCCGAGCAGCTCTTCCGCACCTCGGTTGTGGGCAGCTACGCCGTGCCGGAGTGGCTGGCCAACGTGAAGACAGACTTCTTCCAGCGGCGGCTGAGCCGCTCGGTGCTGGACGAGATCCACCTGGCGGCTCTAAAGGCCGCGGTGAAGGACCAGGAGCTGGCCGGCATCGACGTGGTGACCGACGGCGAGGTGCAACGGGACAACAGCCTGGACTACTTCCTGGTCAAGCTGCCGGGCGTCGACGTGGATAACCCCACCAAGGCCTACTATCTCGACTTCTTCCCAACGGTTGTGCGGCACGACGTCACCCCTGTGCCGCTGGGGCTGGTGGAGGACTTCCGGACGGTGTCGTCGCTCACGAGCCAGCCGGTGAAGTGCACCGTTACCGGCGCCTTTTCGATGCTGCGGCGCGTGCGCGACGAACACTATGGCGACGAGAAGCGGCTGGCACTGGCGTTGGCGGAGCTGATCAATGCCGAGCTGCGGCGGTTGCAGGATGCTGGCTGCAGCTTCATTCAGATCGACGACGAGTACGTGGCCGGCTACCCCGACGAGGTGGCCAGAGCGGTCGAGCTGGTGAACCGCTGCGTGGAGGGCATCCACATCAAGAAGGCGCTGCACATCTGCTTTGGCAATCGCTACGGCAAGCCCTCCTGGGCCGGCGACTACCGCTTCCTCGTGCCGGCCATCTATGACGCGCACATCGATCAGCTGCTGCTGGAGTTCGCCCGCCGCGGCCAAGCCGACCTGGCCATCTTCCGCGATACGCCGCCGCCGTTCGAGATCGGCCTGGGGGTCATCGACGTGAAGGATTGGGCCGTCGAGACGCCGGAGGTCGTGGCCAAGCGGATCATTCAGGCGACGAGCAGCGTGCGCAGCGACAAGCTGTGGATCAACCCCGACTGCGGCCTGCGCCACCTGAGCGTGGAAGTGGCCCGCGCCAAGCTCCGCATCATGGTCGAAGGCGCCCGCCTCGCGCGCGAGCTGGTTTAGGACATAGGACGGCCTAGGCTGGCGCTGTAACGGCGGCGGGCTGGAGGACCTGGACGGGGCCGGGATCGCCGAAGCCTAGGACGGCGTACACCTTCACGGGCTCGGCTTTGCCTTTCACGCGGACTTCGCCGCGATCCTCGAGCTTGGCGCCGCTCCCGTCCATCAGGTCGACGGTCGCCTGGCTGATGATCACTTCGTCGTCTTTGGCTACGCCGCTCAGGCGGGAGGCGGTGTTGACGGTGTCGCCCAGCACGGTGTACTCCATGCGGTTCTTGGAGCCCATATTGCCGGCCACCAGCGGTCCGCTGTTGACGCCCACACCGAAGGCCTCCTCGCCGGAGAGCGAGGCGCGGGTCTGCTTGACCCACTCAATGCCCTCGTAAGCGGCCCGACAGGCGGCGGTGGCGTGACCCTCCAGGTCCAGGGGTACGTTGAACATGACCATGATGTGGTCGCCAATGAACTTGTTCACGGTCCCGCCGTGCTCGGTGACAATGCGCACGATTCCGTCGAAGTAGATGTTCAGCAGGCGCAACGTGTCCTCGGCCTTGACGCCCTGGGGCAGGTACAAGTTGCCGAACATGATCGTGGCCACGCGGCGTGACCCGCCAAGGTTGAGCGTGCCGGCCGCTTGCGATGACGCAATCTCCTGGGCTACTGCCGGCGTGACGTAGCGGCCGAAGGTGCTGTACACCGCGCTCCGCCGCCGCTGCTCCTGAAGGAAGAGGTACAGGAACAGCACCGCGGAGGACAGGATCAGCGCGGCGTCGACGTAGGCGAAATTCGGCAGCTCGGTGAGCTGCTGATGGCCGATAACCGCGGGCTGCACCAGCTGTCCGGCGGTCAGGACGTAGCGGACAGCGGTGTAGATGACGGCCAGGAGGATGGTGGCGCCCCAGCCGAGCGCGCCCCAGCGGAAAAAGACGGCGGCCGCCAGCAGGCTCAGGCCGAGCATGAAGCTGAAGGTCGTAGTCCATGGCTGGGGCGTGATGAACTTGCCTTCGATCAGGCTCTGCGCCGCGTTGGCCCAGATCTCCACGCCGGCCATCTTGGCCAGGGACCCGCCGGACGAGGTAGGCACCGGATAATCGTCGGCCAGGCCGGTCGCCTGGTAAGGGCCCACGAACACCAGGCGATTACGCAGCGCATCGGGACTCGCCTGGCCCTCAGCGATGCGCGCCAGGCTGATGGCGTTCGTTTGGGCAAAGCCGGCCGGCTTGCTGAAGAAGTAGATTGGCATGCGGAAGTACTCGTCGGTGGGGATCTGGTAGATGCACTGGGGATCGTCTGGATGGGTGGGATCTGTTCGACATCCGAATCCCAATCGATAGGGCTCATCTTCCAGCACGAAGTCGCCCGTGAACCCCGGAAGATTGCGCGCAAACGCGCTGGCAGCGATAAGTGGCAGAGGCTGGTAGCGCTCGGTACCGCTGTAGTACATGAGGGGCAAATTGCGGACGTACACGCCGTCCAGATCGACGTTGACGGCCGCCGGGATAGGCTTACTCTTGGCGACGCCCGGCGTTATCGGTTGGAAGGATTGGAGCTCCAGGCCCTTGCTGGCAACGTGGGTGGGCAGACCCTCGCCGCCGACGGCCATGATGACGAATAGCGGCTGCGAACCGTCAGTTGGGTACATGGCATCCTGAATGGCAGCGGCCAGATCGTCGTCACCCTGAGCCGGATCGAGGAATGCAACGTCAAAGGCGACGGTCCGCGCGCCTGCCTTCTTGAGCTGGCGGATGAGGTCGGCATAGTGTTTTCGGTCCCAGCTCTCGAGGCGGCCATAGGTCTTGAGGCTGGCGTCGTCGATGGCGGCGATCACGATGGAGCCCAGCTGCAGCTGGCCGGCGGCGCGGCGCATCAGCTCATCGTTGAAGGTGGTCTGCAGGTCGTGCAGCGTGTCCTTCAACAGCATGCCCAGCACCAGCAGGTTCGCTACGAGGACCAAGCCCAAGCCGATCAGGACGCGGCGCAGCGCAGCCGTGCTGACTTTCACGGCGCTAGGATACGCGCGTTGAGCCGCCGAGACCAGCGATTCGGGACTAGTGGCTAGTCGCAGCCGCTTCGGGATCCAGCTTCACACCGGCTGGCCCCTGAACGACTACCCGCGGCTGGCGCAGACCATCGAAGGCCTCGGCTTTGGTGAGCTGACCGTCCACGACGTGCTGTTCAGGAGGCCGGTGTGGCCGGTGCTGACGCTCATCGCCGAGCACACGCGCGACGTGCTGGTCGGACCTGACGTGACCAACCCATTCGCGCGGCATCCCGTAGTCACAGCTGCGAACATTGCCGCGATCGACGAGCTCAGCGGTGGCCGAGCCATCCTGGGCGTTGGCCAGGGCTCATTTTTCGACGCGGCGCACATCGATCACTCGCGGGCGGTGGCGGCCGTGCGGGAGATGACCCTCGTCGTGCGACAACTGCTCGCCGGCGAGCAGGGCAGCTTTGAGGGCGAGGTATTTCGGCTCGACGCTGATGCGGCGCTGCGCTTCAAGGGCCCGCGGCCTGCGATCCCAATCTTCGCCGGCGCCTTCGGGCCCAAGATGATCGAGATGGCGGCTGGCCTGATGGACGAGATCCGGCCGCCTGGGCAGTGGGATCCTGCCTATCTGGCGGTGGTCCAAGAGCACGTCGGGATCGGCGCCAGGCGCGCGGGGCGCGAGCCGGCGGAGGTGGAACTGGCGGTGGACGTGTGGGCCTTCGCGTCGGCCAACCGCGCCTCGGCGGAGGCTATGGCTGCTCGACAGGTCCCGCGGTTCCTGACCTATATGCGGCCGCTGACGGAGTTTTACGGCGTCGAAACCACCGAACGTGCTTTGGCAACCTTCGCTGCGATTGGCGACGTGGCCGAGCTCATCGACGGCTGCGAACGCCTGTTCGCGGCTGGCGCAAAGCGGATCACCTTCTCTGGCGCGTTGGGGCCGGAGGTGGATGAGGCACTCGCCATTCTTGGCCAAGTGCGGCGCCATTTCGAGTAGGTAACTTGCGTGTGGCCGAAGCAAGCCTTTATACTTTCGCAAACAACGACGTTACATTTCTGGGTTACGGTAGCCCATCGGGCAAGAGACGTGCCTGGTGGGCTTTTTGTATCTCAGACAGGAAGTAGAGAAAGAAGGAAGCTTGCGCTACTACCGTCACCGCCCGACGCAGCCTGAGGGTCTGTACGACCCCTCATTCGAGCATGACGCTTGCGGGGTGGGCTTTGTAGCCAACATCGAAGGCAAGCAGTCGCACCAGATTATCCAGCAGGGACTACGCGTGCTGGACAACCTGGCGCACCGCGGCGCCTGCGGCTGCGACCCTCGCACGGGTGATGGCGCCGGCATCCTGATGCAGCTGCCGCACGAGTTCCTCCACCGCCGCGCGCGCGAGCAGGGCTTCAGGCTGCCCGACCCCGGCGAATACGGCGTGGGCATGGTGTTCCTGCCCCGGCCGCGCGGTCCGCGCTTTACCTACGACCTCGACCAGTGCGAGCTGCTGTTCGAGGAGATGGTCCGCGAGGAAGGCCTCAGGCTGCTGGGCTGGCGTAAGGTGCCCGTCGACCTTTCGGCGTGCGGCGACGTGGCGCGCGAGGTGGTGCCCGAGATCCGGCAGATCTTCGTCGGCCGCGGGCATGCCGATCAGAGCCAGGCCGACCTGGAGCGGAAGCTGTACGTCGTGCGCAAGCGTGTCGAGCGGGCCGTGCGCGAGTCGGGCATGCGCGACGCCAACATGTTCTTCATCTGCAGCCTGTCGACTCACCGCCTCGTCTACAAAGGCCTGCTGATGTCGCAGCAGATCCCACAGTTTTTCCCCGACCTGAATGACCCCGGCATGGTCAGCTCCCTGGCGCTCATCCATGCCCGCTTCAGCACGAACACCTTCCCCTCCTGGGATCTGGCCCAGCCCTTCCGCTACATCGCTCACAACGGCGAGATCAACACCTTGCGGGGCAACGTCAATTGGATGCACGCCCGCGAGAAGCTGCTGGAATCACCGCTGTTTGACGAGGACGTGAAGAAGCTGCTGCCGGTGATCACGCCGGGCGGCAGCGACTCGGCCATCTTCGACAACGTGCTGGAGCTGCTGGTGGCCGGCGGGCGCTCGGTGGCCCACGCCATGATGATGCTCATCCCCGAGGCCTGGCAGAACGACCCCGACATGGCCGACGAGAAGAAGGCCTTCTACCAGTACCATTCGTCGTTGATGGAGCCCTGGGACGGGCCGGCATCGATCGCCTTTTCCGATGGCAAAGTCATCGGCGCGGTGCTGGACCGCAACGGGCTGCGGCCGTCCCGCTACGTGGTGACCAAGAGCGGCCTGGTCGTCATGGCCTCGGAAGTGGGCGTGCTGGACATTCCGGCGAGCGACATCGCCAGCAAGGGCCGGCTGCAGCCAGGGCGCATGTTCCTGGTGGACACGGTCCAGAAGTGCATCGTGTCCGACGAGGAGCTCAAGCACGAGATCGGCAACCGGCAGCCCTACCGCGCCTGGTTGAACGACAACCTCACGCGCCTGACCGATCTGCCTGCCATCGAGGGCGAGGACGGCGGGGGCGTATCCACCACCGGCCACGCCGGGCTGGTTGTCGGGGGCAGCGCGGTCGTGGGAACCGGCGATCCAATTCCCAATTCCCAATTCCCACTCCAGGATCTCCAGCACGCCTTCGGCTACACGGTCGAGGACTTGAGGATGCTTATCGCGCCCATGGCCGCGAACGGCGAGGAGGCGGTGGGCTCGATGGGCACGGACACGCCGCTGGCGGTCCTGTCGGACCGGCCGCAGACGCTGTTCCAGTATTTCAAGCAGCTGTTCGCACAGGTCACCAACCCGCCCATCGATCCGATCCGCGAGGAGCTGGTGATGTCGCTCAAGACGACCATCGGCGCTGAAGGAAACCTGTTCGACGAGACGCCCGAGCAGTCTCGCCAGCTGGAGCTGGACATGCCGGTTCTGAGCAACGAGGAGCTGGAGCGGCTCAAGGCGGCCGATCTGCCTGGCGTCACGAGCACCGTGCTGCCGATCCTGTTCTCTGTTCCTCTCCTGCCGCGGCGGGAAAGGCTAGGTGAGGGAGCCCTGCGCGACGCCTGCGGAGAGGCCTTAGAGAGGGCGCTGGACGAGCTGTGCGCCGCGGCCAGCACGGCGATTGATGGCGGCGCGACCATCCTGATCCTGTCCGATCGTGGCGTCGACGCGGAGCACCTGCCGATCCCCAGCCTGCTGGCTGTGAGCGCGGTGCACCACCACCTGATCCGCGAGGGCACGCGCACCAGGGTTGGCCTGGCGATCGAGTCCGGCGAGCCGCGCGAGGTGCACCACTTTGCCTTGCTGTCGGGCTACGGCGCTGGCGCCTTCAACCCGTACCTGGCCTACGAGACTGTGGCCGAGATCGTCCGCGAGGGCATCATCCACGAGGACCTCGACACGGCTCTCTACAACTACCGCAAGGCAGTGGGTAAGTCGCTGCTGAAGATCGCCTCTAAGATGGGCATCTCCACGCTGCAGAGCTACCGTGGTGCGCAGATCTTCGAGTGCATTGGCCTCAACCGCGAGATCGTCGACAAGTACTTCACCTGGACGCCGTCGCGCGTGGAAGGAGTGGGGCTCGACTCCATCGCCTGGGACGTGCAGGAGCGCCATAAGCGGGCCTTCGGCACGCCCGACGAGCTGATTGAGACGCTGGACCTGGGCGGCCAGTACCAGTGGCGCCGCCGCGGCGAGCATCACCTGTTCAACCCGGAGACGGTCGGCAAGCTGCAGCATGCCGTTCGCAGCGCCAATTACAAGCTGTTCAAGAGCTACACCAAGGCGGTGGACGACCAAAGCCGCCGGCTGGCCACGCTGCGCGGTCTGCTGCGCTTCCGCGCTGGCTCGCCCATCCCGGTCGAGGAAGTGGAGCCGGCCAGCGCAATCGTCAAGCGCTTCAAGACCGGCGCCATGTCGCTGGGTTCGATCAGCCGTGAGGCGCACGAGACGCTGGCCATCGCCATGAACCGTATAGGCGGCAAGAGCAACACCGGCGAAGGCGGCGAGGATCCGGTCCGCTACAAGCCCGATCCGAATGGCGACTTGCGCCGCAGCGCCATCAAGCAAGTAGCTTCAGGCCGGTTTGGCGTGACCAGCGAGTACCTGGTCAACTCCGACGAGCTCCAGATCAAGATCGCCCAGGGCGCCAAGCCCGGCGAGGGCGGCCAGCTGCCCGGCCACAAAGTCAGCGACTACATCGCCAAAGTCCGCTACTCCACGCCAGGCGTGGGTCTGATCTCGCCGCCGCCGCACCACGACATCTACTCCATCGAAGACTTGGCGCAGCTGATCCATGACCTCAAGAACGCCAACCACAATGCTCGGATCACGGTCAAGCTGGTGGCCGAGATGGGTGTGGGCACGGTCGCGGCAGGCGTGTCCAAAGCGAAGGCCGACGTGGTCCTTATCAGCGGCCATGATGGCGGCACTGGCGCTTCGCCCCTGACCTCGATCAAGCACGCCGGCGTGCCGTGGGAGCTTGGCGTGGCCGAGACCCAGCAGGTGCTGGTCATGAACGACCTCCGCGGCCGCATCCGCGTGGAGACCGATGGCCAGCTCAAGACTGGTCGCGACGTGGTTATTGCCTGCCTGCTGGGGGCTGAGGAGTTCGGTTTTGCCACCGCCGCGCTGGTGGCCGCTGGCTGCGTGATGATGCGCGTCTGCCACCTCAACACTTGTCCCGTCGGTGTCGCGACGCAAGATCCCGAGCTGCGCAAGCGCTTTGCCGGGCAGCCGGAGGATGTGGTTAATTTCATGACCTTTATCGCTGAGGAAGTGCGGGAGTACATGGCGGAGCTGGGCTTCCGGACTATGGACGAGATGGTCGGCCACGTGGAGCGGCTGGAGCCAATTGAGTCCGAAGCCATCGCCAACTGGAAGGCCCAGGGCGTTGACTTCTCGATGATCCTTCACAAGCCGGAAGTGCCGGAATCGGTCGCCATCCGCTGCATCCAGCCCCAGGACCACGGCTTGGAGAACGCGCTCGATCACCGCCTGCTCGAGTACGCCAAGGATGCTATCGAGGGCCGCGGTCCGGTGGAGATTTCGCTGCCGATTCGCAACTCCAACCGGACGGTCGGCACGATTCTCTCGAGCGAGATCTCGCGGCGCTATGGGGCGGAGGGCCTGCCGCCGTTCAGCGTGAACGTGCATTTCAATGGCTCGGCTGGCCAGAGCTTTGGCGCCTTC
>DATGVV010000014.1:0-1500 GCA_035299885.1 Chloroflexota bacterium
CCGATTCGAGCAGGTCGTCATGCACCTGCTGCGCTTCGACCCGAAAATGACGCGCCGGCTGATCGTGGATACCGGGCGCAGCGACCTCGCCCACTTGGTGCAGCACCTTGTAGTCTGAGCAGCGGGTCTGACCGGCCCGGCCGCCAGCGACGGGGTCAGCCGAAAATTACCTGGACGACCTTGAACTTGCCGCTGGCATCCTTCTGGAAGATCAGGATGGTCTCGTTATCAACCAGGCTCTGGTTGTCCGGGTCGAAGGTCTTTTTCTTGTAGGCCCAGCGCAGAGTGTTCGGCTTAGTGTCGACGGTTTCGGGCTTACCGACCTTGGCGACGACCTCCTCCTCGGTCTTGTCCGTCACGTAGCCGATGAACAGGCCGCGCGCGGTCCCGCTGACCTGGCCGGAGCAACCGCTCAGGGCCAGCACGATGCCGCAAGCCGCGGCAACCATGAGTGCTTTCATCTCCAATCTCCCTGCAGAGAAAAACAGATTCTACAAAAAAACAAGGCCCGCCAAAGCGGGCCCTGTCTGAATCAGCGGCCCGAGGCTATCTGGCTTCGCTGACCAAGGTATCGCCGACCAGGTTCGGGTAGCGCACGTGCTCGACCAGCTCCTGCACCTCCTTCGACGGCTCGGGGGTCAGCCAGCTCACGATGAAGATCGTGATCATCGATACCGGCAGGCCGAACATGCCGGCCGACACAGGGCTCAGCCCGAACCAGAGCGGCATGTTGACGCCGAAGAACGGGTAGCGCGTAACCATGTAGTACACGCAAATCCCAAGCCCCGCGGCCATACCGACGATCGCTCCCCACTTGCTGGCGCGCTTCCAGAATATGCCCATCACCAAACACGGGAAGAACGAGGATGCCCCCAGCGAGAACGCGGCCCCCACCAGGAACAGGATGTCTCCCGGCTTGAGCGAGGTCACGTAGGCCGCCGTGATCGCGGCACAGACCAGCAGGAACTTGGAAAGAAACACCCGCCTCCCGGTGGTGGCAGTCGGGTCGATCAGCTTGTAGTAGAAGTCGTGCGCCAAGGCGTTGGCGATGGTCAGCAGCAACCCGTCCGCGGTCGAGAGCGCCGCGGCCAGGCCGCCGGCCGCGACCAGGCCCGATACGACGTAGGGCAGGCCCGCGATTTCGGGTGTCGCCAGCACGATCAGGTCGGTGCCGATCACGATTTCGGCCAGCTGCACGATGCCGTCCTTGTTGATGTCGACGATGCTGAGCAGCGACGGATCCACTTTTGCCCATGCCGAGGCCCAGGCCGGGAGCGACGCGAACGAACTGCCCACCAAGTGCGTGTACATGTCGTACTTCGCCAGCACCGCGAGGCAGGGCGCCGTGAAGTACAGCAGGAAGATGCACACCAGCGACCAGAACACCGAAGTGCGCGCCTCCTGCACGCTGGGCGTGGTGTAGTAGCGCATCAGGATGTGGGGCAGCGCCGCCGTGCCGAACATCATGCAGAACACGATGCCGATGAAGTTGAGGCGCGC
>DATGVV010000015.1:0-3341 GCA_035299885.1 Chloroflexota bacterium
TCGCGCCGTTGCAGCAGCAGCCGTCAGTCATCCAGCACTACACCATCGAGGACATTCCCAGCTAGGTGCCCGAGCCGAGCGTCTTGTACGAGGTGCGCGGCGGAGTGGCCACGCTGACCCTCAACCGGCCGCGAGTCCTCAACGCGCTGGATACGCCCACGGTGCGCGAGCTCGCTAACGCCGCCGAGCAGGCCGCCGCCGATTCAGACGTGTGGCTCGCGGTCCTTCGCGGAGCGGGGCGGGCCTTCTGCTCGGGGATCGATCGCACTGCCCTGGCGGCGGGCGAGATCGACAACGTCTTCTATCGCGAGATCGCGCGAGCCACGAACGCACTGGAGGACATGCCAAAGCTGTCGATCGCGGTCCTCCACAGCTGGTCCATTGGGGGCGGGCTGCAGATCGCTTCGGCCTGCGATCTCCGCCTGGCGGCCACGGACGCCGTGCTCGAGTTCGGGGCCACGCGCCACGGCCTCATGCCGGACGCCACGGTGCTGCGCATCGCCCGCATCGTCGGATTGGGCCGAGCCAAGGAGCTGGCTCTGCTGAATGACCGCCTGAGCGTCGACCAGGCGCTGGCCTGGGGCCTCATCAACTGGGCCGTACCGGCCGATCAGCTCCAAGCCAAGCTGGACGAGATCGTGGAGAGCGCCTTCCACGCCTCACGCACCGCGGTCGCCGCCACGAAGCGCATGCTCCAGGCGTCCTTCCACCGCGACCCCAGGACCATGGTCGAAGAGCTTATCGCCGCGCAGCGCGAGTGCCACGCCTCCTGGGAGCTGCGCCTGGCCAACGAGGCCTGGTCGCGCAAGGCGGGCGTGCGTTTCTACCCGCCGCCGAGCTAGGCGTAGACGGCGATCGATGCGGCCGCGTCCCCGCGGCTGACGATGAGCACCTTCTTGCCGGGCGCCACGTCCGAGGCCTTGCCCTCGACCTGGTGCATGATCTGGATACCCGGCGCATACTTCACGGTGGCGTCGCCGCCCGACAAGGTGACCACCATGCCGCTGGTGTCCGCCGATTTGATCGGGGCGTTGATCATCATGTTGCCAGGCTGCGGCTGGCCGCCGGCGGTGTAGTCCATGGGGAACTGGCTGGCCGGGCGGCCACCGGATGAATCCTGGACGCGCAGGAAGCTGGCCAGCAAGGTGTTGTCCGGCTGCTGCTTGGCTGTGATGGCTACGAACTGGCCGGGCTTCACATCCGTCGGGTTTTCCTTCTGAAGCTGGGCGAAGCTGGTTTGGGGCGTGATGGTGAAGGTCTTGCCGCCTTCGGTGAGGGTCAACTTCGTTTGATCGATGGCTTGTACGGTGCCGTCGGTGAAACTTGGGTTGGGCTGGGCGGCAGCGGAACCGGAGGCCGCCGGCTTGGCCGCGGCGGAAGCCGCTGGCTTGGCGGAGGCTGAGGCGGCGGCGGAGGCGGGCGCCGGTGCGGCGGCGCTGGCCGGCCGGGCCGCGGCTGAGCTGGCTGGCGGCGCGGCTCCACCGCCACAGGCGGCCAGCAGCAGGGTCAAGGTGGCGACGGCGGCAAAAGCACGCATAGCTTCGCTCCTACATCCGAATGAGATTGCTTGCAGTATCAAGCAACCTCATGTCAGGCGCCAGTTACGAAGGATACGTCCGGTTTATGACGTGAGTCATAGCTGCAGGCTGTGGCGGCCCTCACCTAGCCTCTCCCATTGCAATGGGAGAGGAACAGATTAGGCTACCGCGCGCAGCTCAGGGCCGGCCGCCGCGGCTGGCTCCAGGGCCAGCCGCAGAACCTCGCCGACGTCGCTCACCAGGTGCACAGTGAGCTCCTGGCGCACCTCGTCGGGCACATCGTCCAGGTCGGGCTCGTTGCGCTTGGGCAGGAGCACCTCCTTGAGACCTGCGCGATGAGCCGCCAGCAGCTTCTGCTTGACTCCGCCAATGGGCAGCACCTTGCCCTGCAGCGTGACCTCGCCGGTCATGGCCACTGCCGATCGCACCGGGCGGCCGGTCAGCAGGCTGGCCAGCGCGGTGGTCATGGTGATGCCGGCGGAAGGCCCGTCCTTGGGCACTGCGCCGGCAGGCACGTGCACGTGGAAGTGCTTGTTCTCGAAGGCGCCGTCCGGCAAATCCAAAGCCGCCGCGTGCGAGCGCACGTAGGACAGCGCGATCTGGGCCGACTCCTTCATTACGTCACCCAATTGGCCAGTGAGGGTCAGCCCCTCCGATCCAGCCATGGCGGTAGCCTCGATAAACAGCACGTCTCCGCCGGTGCCGGTCACAGCCAGTCCGGTTGCCACGCCGGGCGTGTCCGTCCGCTCCGCGACCTCGTTGTAGAAGCGCGGCCGCTTGAGGTAGGTCTTCACGTCCTCGGCGCTGACCGCTACGGGCACCGTGAGATCGCCTGAGTCGATGGCCGTCGCGACTTTGCGCAGCAGCTTGCCAATCTGGCGCTCCAGGCCGCGGACGCCCGCTTCGCGGGTGTAGCCCTCGACGATGGCCTGCAAGGCGTCATCGCCGACCGAAACTTCCTCGGGATCGAGGCCGTTGCGTTCGAACTGCCGGCGCAGCAGGTGGTCGCGGGCGATAGCCAGCTTTTCCCGCTCGGTGTAACCGTCCAGCGGGACGACCTCCATACGATCGAGCAGCGGGCCGGGAATCGTATCGGCCACGTTGGCCGTCGGGATGAACAGCACGTCCGAAAGATCGAGGTCGACCTCCAGATAATGGTCACGGAAGGTGTGGTTCTGAGCGGGGTCGAGCACCTCCAGCAGAGCCGAGGAGGGATCGCCTCGCCAGTCGCTGCCGACCTTGTCGATCTCGTCCAGCATGATCACCGGGTTCATGGTGCCGGCGTCCTTGAGCGCCCGCACGATGCGGCCGGGCAGCGCGCCCACGTAGGTTCGGCGATGGCCGCGAATCTCGGCCTCGTCATGGATGCCGCCCAGCGACACGCGCGTGAATTTCCGACCCAGCGCCCGTGCCACCGACTCGCCCAGCGACGTCTTGCCTACGCCGGGCGGGCCCACCAGCGTGACGATCGCGCCCGAGCCGCGGCCGCCGACGGGCTGCAAATGCCGGCCCTCGCGCCGCTTCTTGATCGCCAGGAACTCGATGATGCGCTCCTTAACGTCATCCAGGCCAGTGTGGTCGTCGTCCAAGATGCGCCGCGCCTCGGCCACGTCGAACGTGTCCTCGGACTTCTGGCCCCAGGGCACATCGAGCATCCAATCCAGGTAGTTCCGGATCCAGCCGGACTCCGGGTTCTGCTCGCTAGTGCGCTCGAGCCGGCCGAGCTCCTTCTCTACCTCTTTGCGCACGTCTTCAGGGAACGGCGTCTCCTCGATGCGGTTGCGGTACTCGGAAACGACGTCG
>DATGVV010000016.1:0-7815 GCA_035299885.1 Chloroflexota bacterium
GCTGCGAGCAGCTCCTGGAGGAGGAGGGCCGGGAGAAGATCGTCAGCCCCCTTGACGGCAACGAGCTGATGGCGCTTACCGGCCGTGGGCCGGGCCGCTGGATCAAGGACGTGAAGGACCACCTGCTCGAGCTCGTCCTCGACGGCGAGCTCGGCCGCGACGACAAGGAGGCCGCCACCAAGGAAGCCCTGCGGTTCCTGGAAGAGCACCGCTAATGGGCGACGGGACCGTTCACGTCTTCGGCGATCCGGTGCCTGCGCCCACGCAGGCGCAGCTGCTTGCGGATCGCATGATGCCCTACCTGCGGCAGGGCATGTCCAACGGCCTCACGGCCGTAGCCAAGCTGCGTGGCGGACGAAGCCTGGATCTCGAGCCGGTGGCTCGCATGCTGGGCTTGCGGTGGTTCGCCCGCCGCTTCTACGGCGCGCTGATCGACGCCAATGGCGCGAGCTACGCCGACGTGGAAGAAACCATGTCGCGGATTCGCAGCTTCAAGCCGGACGCCTGGATGCGGGAGTGGCGCCGCACCGCCGAGCGCTTCGATCACGCCGGCCGCGAAGGTGCCATCAAGGGTCGGAGCACCACCGCCGTGGAGCTGCTGGTCAAAGCGTCCAGCTACTACCGCTTCGCGGAGATGGCGCTGCTCGAGGATTCGGACGAGCGCCACAAGCTGCATCAGGCGTCCATCGACGCCTACGTCCTGGCCGGCAAGTTCATGGATCCCCCTGTCGAGCGAGTTTGCTTACGGGTCAACGGGCTGGAGTCGCCGGCCTATTTTCGTGTGCCCCGCCAGGTGGATCGGCCGCCCGTGGTGCTGGTCATCCCTGGCTTGGGCATGGTCAAAGAGCACGGTGATTTTCCCGACGGGGTGCTGATCGCTCGCGGTATGGCGGCCATGACCATTGATCTGCCGGGCCAGGGCGAGAACCGTCAGCATTTCGCGATGGACCAAACGAATGCCCTGAGCATCGTCACGGCCGCCATCGATTACCTGGCAGGGCGCGCCGACGTCGACGGCGAGCGCATGGGCCTGATCGGCACCAGCATGGGAGCCGCCGCGGCTCTGCTCGCAGCGGCGCACGACCGCCGCATCAAGGCGCTGGTCGAGATCGCCGGCTTTTACTATCCCACCGCCTGGTGGGACCGCTTCCCTTACGACATTAAGGAGTTCCTGCGCTACGTGATGGGTGCTAAGGACCAGCAGGAGCTGCTGGACTTGATTAGGCCGGTGAACCTCCAGGGGCACGTCAGGGAGATTCGCTGCCCCCTGCTGGTCGTGCATGGCCAGCAGGACGTCATCGTGCCGTTTGAGGAATCTGACCTCATTTGGGCCGAGGCAACAGCTCCGAAGGAGCGTTTCATTTTCGCCAGCGGCGACCACGGGTGTGTGAACGTGGGCGAGGCGCGGCCGCTCATCGGGGACTGGATCGCCGAGAAATTAGGCGTTTGACGGCCCGAAAAGCTCATTTTCCTCGTGAAACGCTCGCTAGTCGAGCGTGAGACGGCTATAATGCCGCCGAGTGCTCCCTCAGAGCACTTGCATTTTTGACCGAAAGGGGTAGGACAGCGTGGAAGGATATTGCGTCAAATGCAAGAGCAAACGCGAGATGAGGAATGCCAAGTCGGTCACCATGAAGAATGGCAAGCCGGCGACAGAAGGTGTGTGCCCAACCTGCGGCACCAAGATGTTCAAGATCGGCAAGTAGGTTGCAGGGGGGGCCGGATCCTGGCCCCCTTCCTCATTTCCTGAGGTAACAGGTCGCCACGGCGCCGGGGCCACAGTGCGTGCCCACGACGGCGCCGGTGGTGATTACGTCTATGCCGGCCGGGGCGACGCTCGCCAGGCGTTCGGCCAGTTGGCGGGCCATTGGCTCGTTGTTGGCGTGCGGTACCGCCAGGCGGGCTAGGGGCATGTCTTGCTCGGTCAGCTCGGCCAGGCGCTCCAGGCCTTTGCGCATGGTGCGTGGCCGGTCCACTGGCTGAACCGTTCCGTCGCGGATGGTCAAAATGGGCTTGATCTGGAGCATGCTGCCCAGCAGCGCCTGGGCAAAGCCGATCCGGCCGCTGCGCTGGGCGTGCTGCAGCGTATCGAGCACAGCGTAGAAGCCGGTCTTGTCGATACTGCCCTGCACCGCATCGCACACCTCATCCAGCCCAGCTCCGGCCCTGGCCGCTTCAGCCCCCAGCTCCGTCAGGTAACCGAGACTCAGCGAAACGGTCCGCGAGTCGATCACGCGGACGCGCTTGCCGGTGAGCTCAGCAGCGGCTGCCTGCGCGCTGTTGAGCGTGCCGCTCAGCCGGCCCGAGATGTGGATCGACACGATCTCGTCGCCCTCGATGCTTTCGTATACGGCCTTGAACCGCCCGGCTGATGGCTGGGAGGTGGTCGGCAGCCGCTTTGCTGCGCGCAGCTTATCGTAATAAGCCTCCGGAGGCAGCTCCGAGCCATCCTCATACGACTGCTGGTCGATCCGCACCACCAACGGCACCACATGGATGCCGAGGGCTTTGGCGCGCTCGGGCGGCAGATCGGCAGTACTGTCGGTGACGATGGCGACCACGGCCCGCCAATTCTATGTGCCTACAATCGAGCTATGAATGCCCTCGCCCGTTTCGAGGGGTTCATGCAAGGGCTTATGGACCGGCGCGTCGTGCGCCTGTTGGGCGGCAGTTTGCAGCCGGTGGAGCTGGCTCAGGGCATCGCTCGCTGCATGGAGCAGCAGCAGTCGCCCTCGCCCGCCGGGCCCACGGTGCCAAATCGCTTTCGGCTGCTCCTGCACCCCGGAGACTATGCCGATCTGCGGGCGCTCGACCCCGGTCTCGAGCGCAAGCTGGTGCAGTACACCGTGGAGCTCGCTCGCGAGCGCGGCTTCAACTTTCCCGCGGCGCCGGAAGTGAGCCTAGCGGCCGACGCCGAAGTCGAGCCCGGGGCCGTGCGTGTGGAGGCCGCTGTCACCGAACGCGAGAAGGTCCACGGCATGCCCGGCAGCCGTCGCTCCCCCTGGCAGCGCCCGGCCGGCGGCAGCGCTCCCCTGTACTTCGACGTCCCCGCTGCGCCCGGCGCGACCAGCCTGCCGCTGGACCACTTCCCGTTCGTCATCGGCCGCCGGGAAGGCCACGATCTGGTGCTGCCCGACGCGCGCGTGTCACGTGACCACGCCGTCGTCGAGCTGCTCGACGGCCGCTACCGCCTGCGCGACCTAGGCAGCCGTAACGGCACCTTCGTTAACGATGAGGCGGTTTCGGAAGTCGACCTTCGCGACGGCGACCGGCTGGCTATCGGCGGCTTCGAGGTCACCGTTCGGATTCCAGCCAGCGCCGCGTGAGCTTCGACGTCCTGCTGTTCATCCTGCGGCTGGCCTTCCTTATCGTGCTGTATATTTTCCTGTTCGCCCTGGTCAAGGTCGCCTGGGGCAGCATCCGCAAGACTGCTGACGCGCGCGAAGCTGTCGTCGCGCCCGCCAGCCTGGTCCGGCTGCGCATCGTATCCGGCGGACGCAACGGACTGGCCAATCAGGCCTTCGACTTGTGGTCGAGCGCCACCCTTGGCCGCGCTCCGGACAACACCATCGTGCTGCCCGACGCGTCCGTCTCGGCGCACCACGCGGCCATCCGCAGGCAGCAGGGCCAGTGGTGGGTGGAGGACTTGCGCAGCACGAACGGCACGGCCGTGAACGACAGCTGGGTGCAGGGCGCGTCGCCTCTCCAGCCCGGCGACCTGCTGCGACTGGGCGAGGTGGTGCTGCGGCTCGAAGTGGACGAGCTACGAGCCTGAGCGCTCAGTCGCAGCGCATTGGCGTCATCCTCGCCGGCGGCCAGGGCGTTCGCATGGGCGCCGGCCGCAACAAGGCGCTGCTGGAGCTGGCTGGGCAGCCGCTGTTGGTCTACTCCGCCGCGACGTTCGCGGCCTGCTGCGACCGCCTCGTAGTCGTATCTGCTGAGGCGGACATGCCTGACGTGCGGCGCCTGCTGCCTGATGCCCTGGTCGTGCTCGGGGGTGCCACGCGCCATGGATCCGAGTGGAGCGCGCTCCAGGCCTTGCGCTCTGAGGTCAGCCCGGAGGACGTGGTCGCTCTGCACGATGCCGCCCGCCCTCTGGTAGCCGCCGCGGACGTGCGAGCGGTGTTGGATGCCGCCGAGGCCCACGGAGCGGCGATGCTCGCGCAGCCGGCCATGATGCCGGCTCTGGAGCTCTCCGGAGACCAGGTGGCCCACGCCTACCCGGCTGAGGAGGTGTGGCGCGCGCAGACACCGCAGGCCGCGCGCGCCGGCTGGCTGCTGGACGCCTACCAGCGAGCTGCCGCGGAAGGCTTCGATGGCAGCGACACCGCCGCCGTGCTGGAGCGCGCCGGCTACCCGGTCCGAATCGCGCCCGCCAGCGCTGCGAACCCCAAGATCACCGTCCAGGGCGATTTGGCTATCGCCGAGCACCTTCTGGCCGGGGGTGGCACGCCGCATGCTTGACCGAAGCTGTCGAGCGGCGTCGAAGCCGCCATCTCGCCAGAGGAGGCAACATCATGGTCCTCGATCCGGGAGGCGTTATCGCCTGGGTCATCGTCGGTCTTATCGCAGGCTGGCTCGCTAGCGTGCTCGTGAGGGGCAGCGGCATGGGTCTCATCGGCGACATCGTCGTCGGCATCATCGGCGCCATCATTGGCGGCTGGGTGCTCACGGCCTTCGGCATACGGGGCATGGAAGGGTTCTGGGGCAGCATCCTGGTGGCCCTGCTGGGCGCCGTCATCCTGCTGGCGCTGATCCGGCTGCTCATCCCGCGCCCCAGACGCCTGTGACAAGGCTCGGCGGACTTCACCGTTCAAGGATCCTCGTCCTCCGAGCTTGACCGCGCGAGGGTGCTACGCGAAGCCAGCGAGCGCAATAGTACCGATAGCTGGAACAGGCGGGGCTGTCAAGACTGGTTACAAGAGAGTCACGATTCCTTGCGTCGGCTAGCTACTTATTATAAAGAACACTGGCCAGGACACCCTTAGATGCCCCATTAGTGACAGCAAACCGCCGCTTTGCGCGCTGTTTTTGTCTTCTAACCGTAGTTAGGCGAAGAACTGCCGATGATCCGTGGGGGGCGCACGAGTCGTTAGGAGCGGTCGTCCCCCGGCAGCGTCTTCCGGGCCTGGTCGTACAGTTCGACGTACTGCTCGCACACCGTGTCCATGCCGCAGAAGCCGCGTAATGAGATCGCGTTGTCCTCCACCCAGCGTCGTTCCAGTTCATGGTCCTTCAGCACCGTGACCGCGGCGTCCAGCGCGGGCCGGAGGACCTCCTCCCGAAGCTGATGCAGGCCGCCGAACTCATTCAGCCGTCCCAGTCCGGCCACGTCCCCAAGTGAGATGTAGTGCGGGATGTGATCACGCACAAAGACCTTGAAGACTGGGTACTCCAGGACCGCGACCGGGCGCCTGGCCCACACGGCCTCGATCGCCTGATTGCCGAAGCCCTCATGTTCGGGCGGATAGCAGACCAGATCGATCGTCTGGTAGGTGCTGTAAAAGGGGTAGTGCTCGCGGTCGCCCGGCGTAAACGTCCGGTCCGCCACCACGATGTTCCCGCCGTAGGCCAGCGTGACGCCGATGTCATCCGCGTAAGCCACCAGCCTCTCGAAGTAGTCGCGGTTCTCCTCGAGATCCTCGCCCTGGGGAAGCAGGAGGATGATTTTGCCGGCCGCCGTCAGCTGGCGTCCGCGGGCTCCTAGCCCGCACGGAGCGTCCTCCAGCTCCGCCCGCCTCCCTTCAAGGCCAGAGACGAACTGGATCGCGAGCTCGATGGCCTTGTTGATGGCCACCCTGGCGGGCATGGCGACCACCAGATCATCAGGCGCGATGGGTGTCTTGTTCCCGGTGAGGAGCTCGAGCCTGCTCCTGAAGACAGCCTCGTCGATGAGGGTGACCTCACGATCGAAGTCGAACCCGTCTGGGATCACGACACCCTCGATGCCTCTCCGCTCGCGCAGCGCCTGCGCTGCAATAGGATTGATCAGGACGTGCGTTGTGTTGGCTCTGTCGGGGCACGTAATCCTGGCGATCAGGTCGGCGATCTCCGGATAGGGCGTGTGAAAGCTGCTTGCGTTCGGTCCCTCCCAGTACAGATCGTGGTGCTGGAGGAGGAAGTGGATATCCGGTCTCTCCCCTATCAGCTGGTGGAAGGCAAGCATCGCCGCGAGGTTGTATGGGAGCGACATGATATTGCGGACATGCAGCAGCCGAATGCGCTGGTCATCGACGTACTCCTCGACCCGCGCCCGTATAGTCCTTGCGCGCTCCTCGATCTCCTCTAGGAGACGCTTGCCGGCAGTCGGGCCCGTCGCGCTAGCGTCGGGTTGGAAAATGCTCCGCCGCAGCGCAAGCGCGTCGTCCGACTGATAGGACAGCTCTGGCAGGCGCAGGCCCTCAGCGCCGTCCGGGACGTCGGAGGCGCAGGAGTGGATTCGCCATCCACGCTTCCGCAGCGCCTTCGTCAGCTCCTGCGACTGAAGCGAGACTCCATCGGTGCCGAAGAGCTTGAAATGCACCTCCATGGTGGTGCCCGAGTTGCCCGCCATGCGTGGACGAGATTGTAGCTACCTGACTGGCGACTACTCAGATGGTGTCGCGGGCGGTGCCTAGAGGCCAGCTATGCGTACGAGCTTCGCCGAGCAAGGTCTGGGCACCGACCTGAGAGCGACCGGTAAGCCCACCCGCAACGACTCGAGCTTCATCCCGAGAGGAAACCTAGGTCAACCTGCAGCGGGAGTACGTAAGCCCGATCAATACGGCCCATCGTTCCCTCCGGTCGCCGAACAAGAGTTAGGCGAAGAACCCCACACGGAGGTCACCGCGCTGCCCAGTTGTTACTTTCGGGAGAAGGCTGCTGAGCCTGCCACGGAAGCTATCGGCTTCGCCATGGAGCGCATGGAGCGCTGGGTCGGCGAATGCCGAGGAGGACATAGCGCCTGAGCTGGTGGCAGTCAACATGTGGGGCGGTGTCTTCAGCGCGGCCGCGTCCTTGTACTCGCCTCGCGCCCCACCTAGTGGGTATGCTGCCCGGCGCTCCTCAGAGCCGCCGGCCGGCGAAGGCGAGTAACTTCTCCATCGCTGGTGCGCCAGGGTCGATGGACTGCTCGGCGTCAAACACGCCGGGCTTTCGAAGGTCGGGGCCGACCATCTGGCGGCCGACAGCCAGGGCGGTCTGCAGCAACTCTTCGTCATCGATGCGCTGGCTGGTGGCCCGGGCCAGGTCCGCTGCGTGGGTGAGCAAATCGAAGACGGCGATGTTGAGCGCGACACCGGCAGGCATCTCACCGAACGGCAGCTTGACTGGCTTGTCCGCGGCGCCGGGCGCATCGAATGCGGCCAATGCCTTGGCCGCCGCGGCCTTGAATGCACCCCGGTAGTTGTCGCCCAGGTTGTCGCCCGTCACCAGCGCACCGATGGCCTCATCGGACATGGCCCCCTGCTCGACACAGGTGGCGAACATCAGGCCGCCCCCAGTGATGTGGTTGATGACATCCCGGACCGACCACTCCGTACAAAGGGTGGGAAGCGAAAGCTGCTCAGGGGTAATGCCATCGACGATCTTGCCCGTTTGCTCGACGACGCGGCTCATCGCGGTGATCGAATCCATTAGCGTCCTCCATTCGCGGCTCTCAAGTTCAACCGCCCGCGTCGATCTAGCGGGCAGGGTAGCGTGGTGGAAGTATACGCCCACCCCGACCGGGCCATCGCTGGTAATGGCGCTCGGGGGACTGGCTCCTGCAGGATTCGAAACAGAGCGGCGATTTTGGCCTATCGTAAAGTCTTATAACTGTTCTGATAACCGGGGCCG
>DATGVV010000017.1:0-5532 GCA_035299885.1 Chloroflexota bacterium
GCGGGTCATCACGCCCGACGTGGGCGGCGGTTTTGGCACCAAAACCCACATTGCTGGCGAGGACGTGCTGGCCGTCTACTGCGCCGAAAAGCTGGGCCGCCCCGTCCGCTGGATCGCCGATCGCACGGAAGACCTGCTGTCGGCCGCGCAGGCGCGCGACCAGGTGCACGATGTGGAGCTGGCCCTCGACGCAGATGGCCGCATCCTGAGCTTCCACGACGACTTCCTGGTGGACCTGGGCGCGTCCAGCAGCCGCACCGTGGGCATAGTGGCCAACAGCGCGCTGCACGCCTTTGGGCCGTATCACATGCCCCACGTGGACATTCGCGGCCGTGGCGTGGTCAGCAACAAGCCGCCCAGCGCCCAATATCGCGGCGCGGGACGCCCAGAGATCTGCTTCGCCCTGGAGCGGGCGCTGGACATCGGCGCCCGCCGCTTGGGGCTCGATGGCTTCGACATCCGCCGCCGCAACGTGATCCAGCCGGCGGAGATGCCCTTTCCGCAAGGCGTGCCGCAGCGCGACGGCGTGCAGATCGTGTACGACGCCAGCGATTACCCGGCAGTGCTGGAGCAGGCTCTCGAGCTGGCCGATCCAGCCAGCTGGCCGGCCCTCCGTGCGGAAGTGGAGGCGCGGGGCGAGCGCTTCGGCGTCGGCTGCGCGGCCTATATGGAGGCCACCGGCCGCGGCCCGTGGGAACGAGCCCGGGTGCGGGTCGAGCCCGACGGCCAGGTCCACATCTTCACCGGGTCGGCCGGCTCCGGCCAGGGCCATCCCACCACCCTCGCCAAGATCTGCGCCTCTGTCCTCGAGGTCCCGCTGGAGCGCATCGCCTTGACCGAGGGCGATACCGGCCTCATGCCCGAGGGCATCGGTACCTTCGCCAGCCGGACGGCGGTCGTGGCTGGCAATGCCGTCCATCAGGCCAGCTTGGAGGTCCGTGAGCAAGCGCTGGCCATCGCCGCCGATCGGCTGCGCTGTCCGCCGTCGCAGCTGCGCTGGGCCCAGGGAGCCGCTCACGCGCCGGACGGCCGCGCCCTACCGCTGGAGCAGCTCGCGCCCGGCGTCGAGATGGAGGTCCAGTTCCGCCCGGAGACCGTCACCTGGACTATGGGCGTGCACGTGGCCTTAGTGGCTGTAGATACCGGCACCGGCGGCGTTCGCATCCTGCGCTATGTGTCGGTGCACGACGGCGGCCCGTCGCTGGACGAGACCATCGTCGACGGGCAAATGCACGGCGGCATCGTGCAGGGCATCAGCGGCAGCATGCTGGAGGAGTTCGTGTTCAGCGAGGACGGCCAGCCGCAATCCGTCACGATGGCCGACTACATGATCGCCAGCGCCATGGAGGCGCCGGAGCTGCGCTTGGGCCATGTGCTGGCCCTGGGCAACAACCCGCTCGGCATCAAAGGTGTCGGCGAGAGCGGCATCGTGGCCACCCCGGCCGCTTTGGCCAATGCCATTGGCGACGCGCTGGGAGGCGCCGAGCTCAACAGCACGCCTTTCAAGCCCGACGCCGTTTGGCTCGCGGCGGCGAGGTAGGATAGCGGCCATAGACGACCGCAACTCGTTCCGCCGGCATGAAAACGCTTGTTGCTTCTATCGAGAGCGTTGGATCCCCGAGGACGGACGTCGCACGCCCGAAGGCGAGCTGGTGCTGTACGAGGTCTACTGCCTTCAGGACATGCCGCCGGCCACCCCGGAGGAGCAGGCGCAGTGCTTCCGCAGGCGCACCACCTGCTGGCGCACCGGTGAGCTGCTGAGCCGCATGCCGCGACCTAGCAAGTCCCCCGAGAAAGCCGCCAGCCGCTAGGATTTCCTCTCCCATCGCACTGGGAGAGGCTAGGTGAGGGAACCTGAAGCGCCTCCAGCGACGGAGTACCCTAAGCGGACATGCATAGCACGGGCGCCGAGTACTGGATCGCCTTCTCGATGGTCGAGGGCATTGGCCCAGCCAAGACCAAGCGGCTCTTCGAGGCCTTTGGATCGCTGGAGCGTGCCTGGCAAGCCAACCCCGGGGCGCTCTCAGAGGCGGGATTGGACCGGGCGGGAGCCCAAGCGTTCGCTAAAGCGCGGCAGTCGCTCGACCTCGAGCGCGAGTTGGCTCGCTTCGACCAGGCCGGCGCTTACGCCATCAGCTGGGACGACGAAGAGCGATATCCACGACTACTGCGCCACGTGCCCAACCCGCCAGTGGTGATCTACGTACGCGGCGAGCTGCTGCCCCGCGATGAGCTGGCCGTCGCCATCGTCGGCACCCGCCTGCCCAGCCCCTATGGCCGGCAAGTGGCCCAGAAGCTCGCGGGCGAGCTCGCCGCGAAAGGCGTCACGATCGTCAGCGGCTTGGCCCGCGGCATCGATGCCGAGGCGCACCGGGCGGCGTTGGCGGCCGGCGGCAGGACCATCGCCGTGCTGGGCAGCGGCTTGGACGTGATCTACCCGCACGAGCACGGCGGCTTGGCGCGGCAGATCGCCCAGAGCGGCGCCGTCGTTTCGGACTACCCGCTGGGCAGCAAGCCCGACGCGGTCCATTTCCCAGCCCGCAACCGAATCGTCAGTGGCCTCAGCCTCGGCACGATCGTGATCGAAGCTGGCGACACCAGCGGAGCGCTGATTACGGCGCGCTTCGCCGGCGAGCAGGGGCGCGACGTCTTCGCGGTGCCCGGCAGCATCTTCAGCAAACAGAGCTACGGCGCGCACCGCCTGATCCAAGATGGCGCCAAGCTGGTCGCCAGTGTGCAAGACGTACTCGACGAGCTGAATCTGGGCCTCGTCGTCCATCAGCTGGAGATGCCGGTGAGCGTCGCACCGGCTGATCCCATCGAAGCCGCGCTCATGGCGGCGCTGTCCTCAGAGCCGATGCACATCGATGAAATGGCCCGCAGCGCCAACGTGCCGGTGGCGCAGATATCCAGCGCGCTGACGGTGATGGAGCTCAAGGGCATGGTCCGCCAGGTCAGCGCGCTCAGCTACGTCTCCAATTGAAGAACGTTAGGCGGCGGCCAGCACCTCAGCCGGTTTGACTGCTTCCACGTCGAGGGCGATCTTCACCTCGTCGCTCACGACGAGACCGCCGGTCTCGAGCACCGCGTTGAAGCTGATGCCCCAGTCGCTGCGGCGAATCGTCGTTTCGGCGCTGAAGCCGGCGCGGGCGTTGCCCCAGGGATCCTTGATCTGGCCCGAGTACACCACGTCCAGCGTTACCGGTCGGGTGACACCGTGGATTGTCAGATCGCCTGTCATGCGATAGCGGTCGTGCTCGGCCCGCTCGATCTTGGTGCTCTTGAAGGTGATCGTCGGGTACTTCTCGACGTCGAGGAAGTCCGCCGAGCGAAGGTGCTCGTCCCGCTTGGCGTCGTTTGTCACCAGACTGGCGGCGTTGATGCTAGCCTCAACTGAGGAGGCCGTGAAGTCATCCTGGTTGAAGTCGATCGTGGCCTGAATGTCGTTGAAGTGGCCGCGTACGGTCATGATGCCCATGTGCCGGGCCGAGAAGTTCACCTGGCTGTGGCTGCTGTCGATGGTCCAACTCATTTTCTTAGCTCCTTCCCACTCGCGTGGTACTTACGTTTGGTAAGCTAACTATAGGAACAACACTTTAGATTGTCAAGTAACACACAAATAGAAACTATTACAGCTCCGGATCACAGCGCGTGCCTTCGCTTTCAGGCTGCAATCGAGCTCATCGGCCGGCGCTGGACGGGAGCCATTATCTACGTGCTGATGAATGGGCCGGCCACGTTCTCGGAGATCCTGCCGCAGGTGCCGGAGCTCAGCGATCGCCTGCTGTCTGAGCGCCTCAAAGAGCTCGAGGAGGCCGGGCTCGTCAGCCGCGAGGTTATTCCTTCCCGCCCACCGAAGGTCAGCTATTCGCTGAGGGACAAGGGCCGCGCCCTGAAACCAGCGCTGGACGCGCTGGGCGAGTGGGCCGCCCGCTGGCCCACCGCCGATGAAGCCGAAACTTTTCCCTCGGGCGTCGCATAAGCACCCACTGTGGGCCAAAGCTCGGACGTGCCTGCCAACTGTGCTCCTCGCGCTCACGCTGGCAAGCTGCCAGTCCTCTCTTGCGCCGACGCCAGCCAAGCCCGCGCCGGCGACACCTGAAACAAGCGCCGAGAAGGGCGGAACGGTGGAAGCCACGGAACCACCGGCGGCTGCACCGGCCTGCGCCAGCTTCAGCGATCCCGCCGTCCTGAAGTCCATCGCGGGCCCGGCCAAGGAGCTGCAGGCCGACAACCCGGTGTTCGCGCCGCCTGCTGTGGCCGGCCGTCGCGAGCGGACTGAGCCACCATTGGCACCAGCGGTGCCGCCCTATTTCGTCGGGCGGCCGGCGGCAGCTAAGGCTGGCCAGCCCATCCCAGTACTGCTGGCGGTGCACGGTGTGGCCAGCAGTGGCTCCGACTTCGCCGCGCCTCTGGTGCCGCTGAGCCAATCCAATGGGTGGCTGCTCATCGCGCCCACGCTGCAGTACCACAACTACAACAGCCCGCTCGAAACCCGCGCTGACGATCTCTTGCTGATCTCTCAGCTCGATGCGTTGCTGGAGGACGTCCCGAGACGCACGGGCCTGCTGATTGAGCCGAAGGTGCTGGCCCTCGGCTTTTCACGCGGGGCAGGCCTGCTCGAGCGCTACGTCATGGCCCGCCCTGAGCGGATTGCGGCAGTGGCTTCGATGTCCTCTGGCGCCTACACCTTGCCTCAAGCCTGCGCCGAGGCGGCCGGCCGGTCAGAGCCCCTGCCGTTCCCACTTGGTACGGCGGATTTCGAGCGCTGGGCCGGCCGACGCCTCGATGCCGGAGCGCTGCGGCGCATCCCGTTGTGGGTAGCGGTCGGCGCCAAGGACGTCATCGAACCGCCGGCGCCATGGGATGGGCTGCTCGGTCGCACCCGCGTCGAGCGCGCCGAAGCGTATGTTGGCCTCTTGCGCCAGTTCGGTAAGACCGCCCAATCGCGGCTCTACCCGGGCCTGAAACATGAGGTCACCAGGCCCGAGCTCCAGGACGCCCTCAGCTTCTTGCAGTCGCCCGCCACGGCACCATGATCCCAGGCCCGAAACTTGCCTAACCTGCGGCGCAACAATCCTTGGGAAGCCGCCAGCTAAGTCTCAGGCGTCTCCATAGACGGGACACGGCGGCCCTCAGCCACGGCTAAACGGCCGCCTTGCTGCGGGCCGCCTCCTTGATCGCATTCTCAATCGTGCCGAAGTCCTCGTCCGACAGCACATGCACGTTGCCCTGGAACGCCAGCTGCCAGTGCGACGGCGGCCATTTCTTGACCCAGTCCAGCTCCGGCAGCAGCTTCTCGGCCGACACGAACTGATCCGGCGCGAGAATGATGTCCGCTTTGATGGGGAAGCGCCAGGGATACGGATATTCGCCCGCCTTCTTGCTTTCCCAAATAAGATTGCCACGGTCCTCGTAATACGTGTCGGTGATGGTTGCAGTCCCGCCGAATTTTTGAATGCCCGTGAGGTAGAAGAGCACCCGATCGCCGGGCTGAACGCGCTCGGCCTTGCGGCGGTGGCGCTCCTTCAT
>DATGVV010000018.1:0-3662 GCA_035299885.1 Chloroflexota bacterium
AGCGGCACGCTCGCATGTGAACACGAAATAATCATTTGCGCCCGTCACCATGCCGCGATGAACTTCAACGAGTTCGCCGAGCGGATGCAAGGAATGATCGACCGTGTCCGCGCCCCTCGTTAGGAGCGTCCATTTGCTGGAATTGGCCAATTCCGACCTCGACACCGAATGCCCACCGTCTAGCTGACGAAGTTCGTCTCTCGAAGAGACGCGCCGTACTCGCAGGACCTCAGGCGCGGATCCAAAGCGGAAGCAAGTGATCACGGCTGTAGTCTGGGCATCGTCGAACGCCGCGCTGGACGGATCAACCACGTGGAGGGCTTGCCCTCCCAAGCCGTTGACCAAGAGCGACCGGATTATCGAGCCGTAGCCGACATCCAGCCACTCGGAGCTTGTCACAAAGCAACCGATATCGCCTGGTCGCCCCAGATATGCTGTTGCCAAAAAGAAGTGAGCGTGCAAGCCGGCTAAACCCGAAAACTTATGGCCTAGCTTGCCTGCGGCACTCGCTCCCCATGCCTTCGCTGCCGGTGTGAGGCCGTGATGTCGAACATAGGGAGGATTGGATACAAACGCCGTCCGCCCAGAAGAGGATGGCAAGTCCATTTCTAGGTAGTCGGCCTGCAAAACGCGCGCTCTCTGGGCACACAGCGTTGACAGGGCTGCGCGCGTGATGAGGGTTTGCAGGGGGTCGAGGTCCAGCGCCCACACTTCCAGCCCAGGCTCGTGTCTGATGATCTCGCTGCTGAAACGGCCGCTCCCGCATCCTGGGTCAACCACTCGCGTCGGCGATTGCTTCAGAATCCATTCGACCATCGGTTGGACGATGGTCGGAGGCGTGTAGAACGCGCCTTGGCGCCGGCGTTCGGGACCTGACCTGAGGTTGCACAGCATTTCGCCGAGAGGATCGCCCCCCGCCCGAATGAGCCTTTCCGTCTCGCCGAGGACGCAGTGCGGAGTCTCCTCAACGGTTTCTGCCTCATGGCAAAGCCGCAACTCGGCAGGAGACAGAGGCCCGCCGGTTCGGAGGGCGCCCAGAGCGACGGCCAGTCGAACCAGAGCCAGCTCGGAGCTGATTTCGGTGCCTGGCGGCCCGGGCATTAGCGACGCTTGCAAACTAGAACGTCCGTTCCTCTGCTCGCCATTGTAACGTGATGATTTTGTCGCGTCAGCGGCTAGCCGCTGCGCTTTCTCGTTTCGCTACATTCTCTGCTGGAAGCAGGCGTCTAAGGCTGTGCAATGGCCCCAAAGTTAGGGAGCGTAGCGGAGGGAGAGGGATTCGAACCCCCGGAGCTTTCGCTCAGCGGTTTTCAAGACCGCCACCATAAACCACTCGGACATCCCTCCGAGGTACACCTAAGGGTACTGCGCGCGGGCTGCCCGGTTCAAGGGCTGGGGTGCGCCCCTTCGATACACTTTCCGCCGATGGCTGTCGCCCGCGCGGCGATGGGGCTGTGGAGCGCAGGCTGGCGCGTCCGTGCCCGCCTCGACGCGCTCAGTTTGTTCCAAAAGGTGGTTATCGGCAACTCGCTGATCCTGGCCACTGGCGCGATCGTGGGCACGTGGGTGACGAAGACCCTGGTGGAGCAGTCGAACTTCACGGTGGGCACGCTGCTGGTGGTGCTCGGCATCAGCCTCAGCCTGCTCACCAATTTCGCCATCGTGCGGGCTGCCTTCCGGCCGCTGGACAACATCCAGGACACGGTCGAGCAGGTGTCGCGTGGCAACAGCTACGCGCGCGTACCGGAGCTGACGACCGGGGATCCCGAGATTGCCCGCCTGGGCGAGACCATCAACATGATGCTCAACCGGCTCGAGCAGGACACGCGCACCATCGAGCGCCACAGCCGCCAGATCCAGGTGATGTCCGCCCAGGTACTGCGCGCGCAGGAAGAGGAGCGGCGGCGCATCGCGCGCGAGCTGCACGACGAGACTTCGCAGGCGCTCAACGCCCTGCTGCTGTCGATCGACATGGCCGAGGAGGTGTTACGGAGCGCGAACGTGCCCGCCGAGTGCCTCGAGCGGCTGCGCGGCAGCAAGCATCTCACGACGCAAACGCTGGACGCCATCCACAACCTGGCGTTCGATCTGCGGCCGACGATCCTGGACGACCTGGGCCTGGTGCCGTCGGTGCGCTGGTACGCCAAGCGGCAGTCGGAAACCTATGGCCTCCAGATCCTGGTTGAGGCCGATGGTCTGGAGGAGCGGCTGCCGGACCAGACCGAGGTGGCCCTGTTCCGAGTGGTCCAAGAGGCGCTCACCAACGTGGCCAAGCACGCCAACGCGTCGCTGGCCCGGGTGCGGCTGCAGCGCTCGGAAGCGGGCATCGACTTGACGGTGCAGGACAACGGCCAGGGCTTCGATCCGGCGGAGGTGCAGAGCGACCGCCTTGGGCTGTTCGGCATCCAAGAGCGAGTGACGCTGCTGGGCGGCTCCCTCGAAGTCGATTCGTCCCGCGGCCATGGCACGAAGCTCGCGGTCCGGATACCGGCATGACGACGGCGGTCCACACCCGCATTCAAGTGCTCATCGCCGACGACCACACGATCCTGCGCGAGGGCATCCGCCTGCTGCTCGGCAGCCAGCCAGACATCCAGATCGTGGGCGAGGCATCGGACGGGCGGGACGCCTTTTTTAAGGTGGAAGAGCTGCGGCCGCACGTGGTCCTGATGGACATCGGCATGCCGGTGCTCAACGGGCTGGACGCAACGCAGCAGATCCGGCGCAACTTCCCGGATACCAAGGTGCTCATCCTGACGCAGCACGACAATGACGAGTACGTGTACCGCATCCTGCAGGCAGGCGCGTCGGGCTACGTCCTCAAGCGCGCGGCGGGGGCGGAGCTAGTGTCGGCCATCCGCAACGTCGATCGGGGCAACGCTTTCTTGTACCCGTCGATGGCCAAAGGCCTGCTGAGCGATTACCTCAAGCGCGCCGAAGCCGGCCAGGAGAAGGCCAGCTACGACGGCCTGACCGAGCGCGAGCGGCAGATCCTCAAGATGATTGCCGATGGCTGTACCAACCAGCAGATCGCCGATCTGCTGTGCCTGAGCGTCAAGACGGTGCAGGCGCACCGCGGCCATTTGATGGAAAAGCTCAATATGCACGACCGCACGGAGCTGGTGAAGTACGCCATACGCAAGGGCATCATCAAGGTCGAGCCTGAAATTTAGGGCGCTGGCCGTCGCGGCCGGGCTAGGTCTGAGCGCGTGCGGCGGAGCGGCGCCCACGGTTTCGCCCAGCCAATCGCCGGGCCAGCTCCGTGCCGTCTCGAACAGCGAGACGCCGACGCCGGCAGCCAGCGCGCCGGCCAGTCCCACGGTCTCACTGGCTCCATCGGCCAGCGCATCTCCTACGGCTGCCCCTGCCATCAAGGTAGGCCTCATCGGGCCGTTCAGCGGCATCGCGGCCGCGTTCGGCCAGGAGATGCTGAAGGGCGCCCAAATAGCGCTCGACGAGGCGAACGGGACGGGCGGTGTCGACGGCAAGCGCCTAGCGCTCGACCAGGGCGACGACAAGGCCGATCCCGCGGCGGCTCCGGCAGTGGCGCAGAAGCTGGCCGCGGATGGCGTGGCCGCCGTAGTTGGGCCGGCTACCAGCGGGCCGGCGGTCGCGGCCGCCACGACGTTGAACCAGGCCAAGGTGCCGATGATCACGCCCAC
>DATGVV010000019.1:0-4479 GCA_035299885.1 Chloroflexota bacterium
GGTCCGGATCAGATCGGGGATGCGGGAGGCAGCCTCGCGCGGCAGGATGCGCACGTTGATCGGCCGTCCGGCCGCGACCTCCCGGTTGGCCAGTTCCTCCACTTGCTGGCCGAACTCGCCGCTGACGCTTTCCAGCTCGAAATCCATGCGGGCCTGCAATGGCTCCATGTTTCCTCCCATCACCTGCGCCCCAAAATCTCGCCAGATGACGCCGCACAGAATGTGCAAGGCGGTGTGCGTGCGCATCAACTGGTAGCGGCGGTCCCAGTCGATAACGCCGTGGACGGCCGTGCCCTCGGCCGGCGGCCCATCGATCATGTGGCGGACGTCGTCCCCTTCCTTGCGGACTTCCACCACCGGCATGCCGTTCAGCGTCCCAAGGTCGTGCGGCTGGCCGCCGCAGGTCGGGTAGAAGGCGGTGCGATCGAGGTAGACCGCGCTGCCGTCGACGCGAGTCACGCGGGCGTCGAACTCACGCAGGTAGGCGTCGGTCTGGAACAGGAGCTCCGGCATCCTGTGGATACTACGCCGCTAGGACGTCACATTGATGGTGCCGTTGAAGCTGTAAACCGGGATCACGCAGGCGCAGCCGGCGTCGTTGCTGTAGGTCACGTCCGTCTGCGAGTGGTAGCCGTAGCTGCCCGGGATCGGGAAGGTGACGCTGAAGCTCTGGCCACCGCCCAGGCCACCGGAGTCGAACGCCGGGATGTAGCCCGAGTTACTGCTGACGGTGTGCACGTTGGCGCCCTTATTGGTCCAGGTGACGATCTGGCCGGCCTTGATAGTCAGCATGCTTGGCTGATAGCCGCTCACGTCATCGATGGTGACGGTCGTGTTGGAAGCTGGCGCGGCCAGCGCGGGGATGGGCGTCGGGGCAGGCGTTGGCGGTGTGCTTGGCCCCGGCAGGGCGACAGCGCTGACGATTACCGTGTAGGGTCCGCACTTGAAGTTCGGATTGGAGCTGCCGTTGAGGCAATCCGGCGCAGAGGTGTAGGTGAAGGTGCCAGGCGTGCTGAAGCCGACGTTGCCGAGCTGGCCCTGGGCCAGGCCGCCGGTATCGAAGCCCATCCAGGTCGACGTGCCCGGGCTTGTGGCTGTGTGGACGGTGCTGCCGTTGTTGACCCACCTCACGCTTCCATTCAAGGCGATGGTCACCGTGGCCGGCGAGATGCCCTGGTCGGTGATGGTGACTATGGCGATCGGCGCCGGCAGGTTGGCCGGCACTGGCGTGGCAGTCGGCGTCCAGGTGGGCGGCAGCGAGGCTGCCGTCGCCGCCGCGGAGGTGGCGACAACCTCGGCTGAAGTGACGGTTATGAGGAAGCTGATGTCGCAGGGAAACGGCGGCTTGTTGTTGCCATCCAGGCAATCCGTGGCGGACGAGTAGTAGTACTTGCCCGGGATGCCGAAAGTGAACATCACGGACTGCCCGGGAGCCATGCCGCCGGTGTTGAACGGCAGCGGCGCGCCGCCAATGCTGCTGGCGGTGTGGACGTTGGAGCCCTGGTTGATCCAGGTCACTGAGCCGCCAGGCAGAATAGTGACCGCCGGCGGGTTGACGCCGCTGTCGCTTATAACCACGTTGACCGCGGCCGGGGGCGGGCTGTCCGCGGCGGCCGGGGCTCCGGGCAGGAGCAGCAGCGGCAGGCCAAAGAGGGTGCACAAGAGGAGCTTTTTCATCGCTGACACTAACAACGGGCGGGCCAGGATTTCGTCACCTGGCACCCTTTCGGGCTGTTATGTTTAGCCCTGCTGATGGCGCTCTGGGCTGTGGTGGCAATCGCGATCTACACCGTAGTGAACGCCACCGTTTCCCGCTTTCAGCTGTTCACGCTCAGCGTCGCCAGAGCCACTTCGGCCGAGATGGGCGGCGACAGCCGGCGCCAAGTGCGTGCGCTGCAGCGCTTCATGACGCCTACGCTGGTCGGCTCTATCGGCTGGCTGACCTACATCGCGCTGGCGATCGCCTTCGTGTTCGCCTATCGCAGTTGGGGCTGGTACGGTGGCGGCCCGGTGCTGGCGTGGGGCTATTTGGGCGCCATGCTGCTGGCCAGAGTGTGGCCCCTGCCCAGCCGGGAGCTCTGCGCGCGCATCGCCGCCGCCGAGGTTCGGCGCGAGGACCAGATGCCACACCTCGAGCCCGCCGAACGCAATCTCGTACGGAGCTGCGTCTTCAAACAGCTGGAGCTTGCCGGCCGCGGCTGAGCAGCATGCCAGAATTTGTCGCGGTATGAGTACATTCCGCGTCCAAACGCACCAGCGGCTCCAAGAGTGGGTCGCGGAGGAGAAAGGCTACTTTCGCGAAGAGGGGCTGGCGTACGAGTTCGTCTCCTCTCCTATTGAGAGCTGGTCGGCATCGGCCAGCGTGCAGTCGGGCGAGGCGGTGCCAGTCGAGGCCAGGCGCGGCGCCTTCGAAACGATCGAGCAGGGCCGCGCTTGTGATATCAGCGCGGCTTGCCACTGGGCAGTCAACATGGCCTCGGCCGCGGGGCGGGGCCGCATGTGGGGCCACGCCTATTCGGTCACTTCGGCAGGCATCTACGTGGCTCCGGAGTCCTTGATTCGCAAGCCCGAGGACCTCGCCGGAGTAGAGATCGCTGTCAACTATCACTCCGGCAGCCATTTCTCGGCGCTGCAGTCGCTGGCGCCGATGCTCGAGACGGATGCGATCAAGCTGCGCTTCCTGGGTCATCCGCCAGACCGCTTGGCGGCTCTCCTGAACCGTTCCGTGCCGGCCGCCAACCTGTTTGGTCCGCCGTTGTACATCGCCGAGCAGCAGGGCTTCCGTAAGGTGCTCGACACCAGCTTCATCATCGGTTTCCTGGTCAACAACGACGCCGACATGGAGGACGTGGCCCGCTACTTCCAAGCTTTGCAGCGCGCACAGCGCGACATCGACCTCGAGCCGGAGAAATACAAGCATTACTTCCTGCGCGAGATCCCGCGGAAGTACCACGAGCTGATCGACGCGCGGCTGTTCGGCACCGGCGAGCGCATCGTGTTCGAGCCCTACACCCGCGACATGTTCGAGAAGACCCATCGCTGGATGCTCGAGGCCAACATCTTCGAGCCCGACCAGGTCGGCACCCGCGATTACCAGATGGCCGTCTCAGCCTGACCCCGGCCGGTGAGCCGCCGCCGGAAGCCGGCACCGCGGTGATCGCGGCGCCTGCGCAGGCCAGTCCTGACAAGAGCCGCACGGCGATCTGGACGCCCAGCTTCGCGGCCGTGTGCGTGGCCATCTTCCTGGCCTACGCGCACAACGGCCTGCTGACGCCGACGATACCGCTGTACCTGCACGGCCTGGGCGCGTCCGAGGGCCTGATCGGCCTGGCCCTGGCGGCGTTCAGCATCACGGCGGTATGCGTGCGGCCCTTCATCGGCTACTGGACGGACGCCTGGAGCGCCATCGGCATGGCCGGCCTCGGCTTGATGATCCTGGGGACGACGAGCCTGATCTTCATGCTGCCGCTGATCGCCGTCATCGCCGGGGCCAACGCGCTGCGGGGCGTGGGCTGGGCCGGCACCAATACCGGGACGAACACGCTGGTGGCGCACATCGCGCCGCCGGCGCGCCGCGGGGAGGCGTCCGGCTACTACTCCATGTTCCAGAGCGGGGCCGCGGCCATGTTGCCCCTGGGTGCCCTGTGGCTGGTGGGCGCGTTCAGCAGCGGCTACGTGCTGGTGTTCGCGGCTGCGGCCGCGTTCGGGCTGGCCGGAGCGGCCGTCACGCGGCTCATCGCACACTGGCCCGACCAGGCGCTGCCCCAGGCTAGCCCGGTGCCCGGCGGGCTGCGGCTGGCCACCTTGATCGACCGCCAGGTGATTCCCGTCACCCTGATCCAGATCGTCCTGTCCATGGGGCAGTCGGCGGCCAGCTCGTTCATACCGCTGTTCGCCCAACGGCTGGGGCTGGACCTCAAGGACGTGGGCTGGTACTTCGTGGCCGGTGGAGTAGTGTCAGTGATCGGGCGCGGACCCCTGGGCCGGCTGTCGGACCGCTTCGGCCGCGGCCCATCGATTGCCGCGGGGTTCCTGGCCATCGCCGTGGCCTTCCTGCTGCTGTCCACCGCCTCGAGCCTGCCGGCGCTGATCGCCGCGGGCGTCGTCTACTCTTTCGGCTTCGCGGGCGCCTACGCGGCGGTGCTGGCGCTGGCATTCGACCGGGCCAACCCGGCCCGCCGCGGCACGGCCATGGCCACGTTCTCGCTCGGCACCCAGCTAGGCCTGGGCCTCGGCGCCACCATCTGGGGCGGCCTGATCGAGCTGCTGGGCTACAGCAGCATGTACCTGGTGGCCATGGGCAGCGCCGTGCTGGGCATGACGGGCACGCTGCTCATGACACGCCTGCGGCACGCTAAACCCGCGATCACGCATGATTAGCGCCGCCGTGATCCACCATCTGCCCTGCACCGACGCGACCACTCACGTGGGCTTCTTCGATAACTCCCTGCCGCCGGTGTTGACGATCCAGGACGGAGA
>DATGVV010000020.1:0-11104 GCA_035299885.1 Chloroflexota bacterium
TCTCACGCTGCAGGCCACCAAACAGGCCATCCGGCGTCTTCGAGACAGGCTCGCCCCAGAGGGCCCCGACGATTCGCTGCTGCTGACCTACCTGTCCAACGATTTCAAAGAGGGCATCGAGGCCTTCCTGGGCAAACGGAAGCCTAACTGGACGGGAACATAGGATTCCCAAAGCGGTCCAGAGAGCAGATGTCAGCCACGGGTTTGCGGCGCAGCGGACCAAACGGCTGCAGTGGGTAGCCCAGCCGGATGCAGTAAGAGACTTCGGCATCGGCCGGCACTCCGAACGTCTCTTTGACGCGCGATTCCACGGTGGCATTCAGCCGGGTAAGCGTGCCGCCAATGCCCAGCGCGCGCGCCGCCAGCAGTAGGTTCTGACAGGCGGCTAACGCCTCGTTGGGAATGGTCGGCGCCAGTGTGCAGGCCAGGATCAGCACCGGCGCTTGCGCCAGCTCCTCGGTGAGGCGCATGGCCGCTCGTGAATGCGCCGGCGGCTCGGGCAGCTTGTCCTGGCCGGTGGAGCGGAACCAGTTCCACCACGACTCCTTGTAGAGCGCTTGCAGCTTAGCTTTCATGTCCAGGTCTCGGACGACGACGAAATGCCAGGGCTGCTGATTGCCAGAGCTGGGCGCCCGGCCGGCCGCTTCGAGCAGAAGCCATAGATCGGCCTCAGGGATCGGGTCCGGTTTTACACGCCGGATGGCCCGCAGCGTGTACATCGCCTCTCGAAGCGGCACAGATAGTTGGTCGGCATTCTCCTGGGGTACCATCAGCGGCAAGCTTAGTCGTCTGAAAGGAATGCCATCGTGAAGATCGTCGTTTTTGGCCCGGCGCAGCGCGTCGGAGCATGGGCAGGCGACAATGTGATCGACCTCAATCGCGCCGATGCCAAGCTTCCCCCGCAGCTGGAGGCGTTGATCGCCGCCGGCGGTGCAGCGTTGGACAGCGCCCGCCGCATCATCGAGGAGCGCACCGGCGCCGCGCCCGACGGTCAGGTGGTCCTCAAAGGCAGCGACGTGAAGCTGCACGCCCCCTGGCCCGGACGCCGCATCGCCTGCGCTGGCGGCAATTTTGCCGAGCACCTGCGAGGCATGGAGTCGGACCCCAACGTGACGCTCGACGACGTCACTCGGCGAGCCCGCGATCGCGGCCAATGGGGCTTTTGGAAAGTGCCCGCCGAGGTGGCCGGCCCGGACGGCGAGATCCCCTTTCCCAAGCGCACCCGCTACTTCGACTACGAGGGCGAGGCGGCGATCGTCATCGGCAAGCGCGGTAAGGACATCCCGGCCAGCAAGATCGATGAGTACGTGTGGGGCGTCACCCTGCTGAACGACTGGAGCATCCGCGACGGGGCCTATAAGCCGTTCCCAATGAGCTACAACGGCGCCAAGAACTTCGACATGTCCACCTCGATGGGGCCGTGCATCGTCGTTGGCGAGCTGGCGGCGCAGGACGTGCCCGTGCAGACAAGCATCAACGGCGAGGTGCGCCAGTCGTACAACACCAGCCAGATGATCTTCTCGTTCGGCGAGATCCTGGAGTACCTGTCGCAGGACTTCACGTTCGTGCCGGGCGACGTGATCTCCGGCGGCACCAACGCAGGCACAGCAGCCGACAAGACGCCCAAGGGGCCGGACGGCGCCAAAGCGCGGGACCTGTTCCTCAAGCCAAGCGATGTGATTGAGGTGTCCTCGCCCAAGATCGGCACGCTGCGCAACAAAATCGTCTGAGCGCGCTCGCCGATTTCGCCGCCCGACTGAGCTCGCTCCGGCTCGAGCAGCTCGGCGAAGACGTGCTCGACGCCGCCCGCCAGCGACTGTTCGACTCGCTCGCGGCCTTTGTCGTCGGCGCTGCCGCCCCCGAGGGCCAGCTCATGCGCCGCCTATCCCCTCTCCCGCCGCGGCGGGAGAGGGCTAGGGTGAGGGTTTCTGGGGCTGAAGCTGACCTCATCCGCTACGCCTGCGCCGCGACGCGCTGCACGGAGCTGGACGACATCCACATCCCGTCCTGCACGACCGCCGGCTCGATCGTGGTCCCTGTGGCGCTGCTGACGGCCGCCGCCCAGCAATCGGACGATGGCGACCTCCTGTGCGGCCTGGTGGCTGGGTACGAGGCCATGACCCGGTTAGGCTGCGCAATCAACGGCGCCACTGTCCTGTACAAGGGTGTTTGGCCGACGTACTTCGCGGCGCCGTTCGCGGCGGCGGCCACCGTGGCTCGGCTGCTGAATCTCGATCGCGAGCGCGCAGCCCATGCGCTGGCCATCGCCACGGCCCGATCCAGCGGCGTGACAGCTCGGACGAGCGGCACCAGCAGCTCGCGCTGGTTCGCGGCCGGCTGCGCGGCAGCCGACGGCTACTTGGCGGCCCGGGCCGCGGCGCTGGGGATGACCGGCGACGGCAACGTGCTGGAGCAGGCCCTGCCCCGTGCCACGGCAGTCGAGCTCGATCTCCAGGCGTTTGAGGGCGATCGCTGGCTCATTATGGACGTGGATACGAAGCCCTTCTCGACCTCACGCCAGGCGCTCTCATCCGTAGAGGCGTATCTGCGCATCGTGGACGCCCGCCCAATGGGAGGCATAGCCAGCATCCGAGCCTGGGTGCCGGGCCAGGTGCGGAGCATGGTCGAGAACCCCCAATTTCCGCTGGGCGTGCCTTATCTGCTGGCCACGGCCACCTACGATCGGTTGAGCTTGTGGGACGTGACGGGCAGCCGCCCACCTGTGCGACCGCTGGACAACGTGGAGGTCCTCGACGATGAGCGGCTGACGGGCCTGTTCCCGGCTCAGTGGGGCGGGCGCGTGGAGGTGCGGTGGGAGGACGGAGTCACGGCCATCGAGGAGGTGCTGGACCCGCGCGGCTCGGCCCGGAATCCCTTTGGCTGGGACGAGCTGCTGGACAAGCACCGTCGCGTTGCGTCCGCGACCGATTTGCCCGATAGCTGGATCGAGCCTGTTTACCAGCTGTGCCGAGGCTTCGCGGCTCAGTCCGGCTCCCGGGCTGGAGAGCTCGCCCATGTCATCCTGAGCGAAGCGAAGGACCTTCCGCCGCGGCGACCCAGCGAGGAAGTTCCTTCGTCGCCTACGGCTCCTCAGGATGACATTTAGGAGACAAGCGCCGGTATCTCCTGCAGGATTTTCTGCGCCTCGGCCAGGACTTCCTCGGTCGAGCGCTGGGTGTCCAGCGGGCGCAGGAAGGCTTTGTGGCCTCGCACCTTGGTGTCCCAGTAAATCTCCAGGCGGTTGCCTTCGGGGTCGAAGAAGTAGACGCTGATGGCGAAGCCGTGGGTGACGGTGTGCTCGATCGGCACATTCTCCTTGCGGAGCCGCTCCACGTACTGCTGGACGTCTTCGAGCGCCGGAGCGCGGAAGGAAATTTGGTGCAGCAGCATGGTGCCTTGCGGCACGTCGCGCCCCTTGGTCATGAACAGCTCGTGGTGCTCCCATTCCGGGTCGGTCGTGAAGAAAACGTTGCCCCGCTCCTTCGACTGGTCCTCGGTGATGTGCAGCCCGACCACGCGCGAGTAGAAGTCCTTCATCTTGGCGAGGTCGTTCACGTGAATGCCCACGTGGCCAAGGCGTTCGAGACGTGGCATGTTGATCCTCCTACTTTCCTGCGAGTTGAAGTATGCGCTCAACGGGCTTCATGTCGAATGGCTGATCCATCTGGACCAGCAGCAGCTGGGCGCCGGCTTCGAGCCACTCGCCGGCTTTGTCGACGGCGTTGGCCGGCACGTTCACGCTGCGCTCGATCTCGGCCGCGCCGCGGCCCAACCTGGCGCACCACTCGTTGAGGACGTCGTTCTTGCGGGCATATTCGTCCGGCGGCGCGGGCGCGTTCCACATGTCGGCATACTGCGCCACCAGCCGCAAGGTGACCTTTTCGCCACCGCCGCCGATCAGGATCGGCAGCGGCCCCAGCGGCGGCGGGTTGAGCTTGGCCAGGCGGCCCTTGATCACCGGCAGCGCCTCCTCCAGCTTCTTGAGCCGGCTGGCCGCGGTGCCGTACTCGTACCCGTACTCCTGGAAGTCCCGCTCGGTGTTGCCGGCGCCCAGGCCCAGGTTGAGACGGCCGCCGCTGATGTGATCGACGGTCCGGGCCATATCGGCTAGCAGGTTGGGGTTGCGGTAGTGGACGCAGGTGGCGAGCGAGCCGATGCGCGCCTGGCTGGTGTCGCAAGCCATGGCCGCCAGCATCGACCAGCACTCGAAATGCGGCCCATCCGGATCGCCCCCGCGCGGGAAGAAGTGATCCCAGGTGGTGATCACGTCCACGCCGAGCTTGTCAGCCTCTTTCCAGGCCCCACGCAGAGCTTGCATCGTGGTCTGCTGCGGCCTCAGGTGGACCCCGACTTTGAAGCGAGCCACTGCCGGAGATTGTGCACCATACTGTTAGCGCATGGCCAATCCGCTCTACGGGCCGAACCGGCTGAAGCTGGGCGTGTTCGGGGCCAACCTGGGCAGCGGCTGCACCGCGACGCTGGCCGAGGGCACGCTGGACGCCACCTGGCCGGCCACGCTGGAGATCGCCCAACTGGCGGATGAGGCCGGCATTGAGGCCATGGTGCCGGTGGCCCGTTGGAAGGGCTTCGGCGGGCCGACGAACTTCAACGGCGACTCGTTCGAAACGTACACCTGGGCGGCCGGACTCGGCGCCCAAACCAAGCGCATCGCCGTGTTCGCCACATCTCATGTGCCGACCATCCATCCGGTGGTCGCCGCCAAGCAGGCAACGACGATCGATCACATCACCGGTGGCCGCTTCGCCCTGAACGTGGTGTGCGGCTGGTTCGAGCCGGAATTCGCCATGTTCGGCCGCGGGCTGATGGACCACGAGACCCGCTACGAGTACGCGGCTGAATGGCTGGACGTGATGCTGCGGCTGTGGACCGAGGAAGACGAGTTCGACTTCGAGGGCCGCTTCTTCAAGATCGAGAAGGGCTTCCACCAGCCGAAGCCCATCCAGAGGCCCTATCCGCCGATCATGAACGCCGGCCGCTCCGGCACGGGCAACCGCTTCGCGGCCAAGTACTCGGACATGATCTTCACCTCGCTGTGGGAGTACGACCACAGTGGAGCGGAGGAGCGGGTCGGCGAGCTGCGCACGCTGGCGCGGGAGTTCGGCCGCGAGATCCAGGTGTGGACCACCGGCTTCGCGATCTGCCGGCCGACCGAGAAGGAAGCCCGCGACTACCACCACTACATCGTGGAAGAGATGGGCGACTGGGAGGCGGTCAGCAACCTGCTGCGCATTCAGCGCGTCGACAACGCCGACGTCCCGCCGGATGTGCTGCGCAAGCGCAAGGCGCACCTGATTGCCGGCTGGGGCGGACATCCGCTCATCGGCACCGCCGAGCAGATCACAGATGAGCTGTGCGGCTTGTCGCGGGCCGGCCTGGACGGCATCGTCCTATCGTGGGTGAACTACCGCGATGAGCTGCTGCAGTGGAATGCCGAGGTTATGCCCCTGCTCGTCCAGGCTGGACTACGCGAGCCGCCACCTCACATGTCATCCTGAAGGATTTTCCGCCGCAGCGGCTAACGGGGAAGGTCCTTCGCTTCGCTCAGGATGACATTGGCAATGCGCTCCGTCAGCGCCTTCTTTGAGACTTTGCCGAAGGGCGACAGCGGGAACTCGGGCACGATCTCCAGGCGCTCCGGCAGCTTGTGCTTGGCCATCTCCTGCTGCAACAGGAAGTCGACAAGCTGCGGCAGCGTCAGTCCGGGCACGCCGCGGCGCAGGATCACGTAGGCGCACATCTTCTCGCCCAGCACCGGATCGGGCATGGGCACGCAGGCCACGTTTTGGACGGCCGGGTGCATGAGGATCAGGTTCTCGATCTCCTCGGCGCTGATTTTCTCCCCGCCGCGGTTGATCAGGTCCTTCTTGCGGCCCTCGACGATGTAGTTGCCGCTGGGATGCATGCGCATCAGATCGCCTGAGCGGTAGAAGCCGTCCGAGGTGAACGCTCGGGCGTTGTGCTCCGGCGCACGGAAGTAGCCCCGCAGGGTGTATGGGCCGCGGACGGTCAGTTCACCCACCTCGCCGTTGGGCACCTCGTTGTCGTCGTCGTCCAGCAGCTTGACTTCGTCGTCGGGCGAGAGCGGCCGGCCCGAGGTTTCCATGCGTACTTCCTCGGGATCGTCCAGCCGCACGAACATGAGCAGCCCCTCGGACATGCCGAAGTTCTCCTGGACCATGCCGTTCGGGAAGACCTCCTGAGTCTGGCGCCGGATCTCGGGCTGGAAGCGCTGGCCACCACTCTGGATGACGCGTACTGATGACAAGTCGAACTGCTTCGTGGCAGGATCGTTGATCCAGCGGATCAGCAGCGCCGGCACGACCTCCAGGTGGGTGACCTTGTGCTCCTGGATGAGCCGGAACACGTCGGCCGGCCGGCTGGTCGTGCTGAGCACGACCGTGAGCCCTCTGATCAGGAATCCCTGCAGCCCAGGGCAGGCCAGTGGCAGGTTGTGCTCGATTGGCAGCACACCGAGCAGCACGTCGCCCTCGCGCGGCTTGTTGACCTCGATGGCGATAGTCGAGTTGTAGAAGTAGTCGTTGTGGGTGCGCGGGATCAGCTTCGGGATGCCGGTTGTGCCGCCTGAGAGCTGGAACACGGCCGGGTCGGTCGGCTCGATACGGATACCCTGGAGCTCGCCGGCGCCGAGCTTCGGCTCCTTGGCCAGCAGCTCCGCCAGGGAGACGCAGCCGTGCGGCGGCTCGCCCGATGCCAGGCACCACTTCAGGCGGGGTGCCTCGGCCTTAATGCGCTCGATCAATCCCGGGAAATCGAAGTCGCCGATGCGATCGGGTACCGCGCACGCCACCGCGTCAGCGAGCGTCACGAACTGGCGGATCTCGTGGTAGCGGTGGGACGGCAGAGCGCAAATCGGAATCGCGCCAATCTTCTGCAGCGCGAAGTACAGGTACACGAACGCGGGCACGTTCGGCAGCGTTACCACCACCCGGTCGAGCGGCCGGAGGCCCAGCTCGAGCAGATTCAGCGCGAGCCGCTCCGATCCTTCCTTGACCTGGCGGTAGCTGATGCGCTGCTCGCCGGAGATGACCGCCAGGCGGTCGGCATAGCGGTCGAAGACATCGTCGAACTCTTCACGCAGCGCGCGGTCCCGCCAGTAGCCCTCCTGGCGATAGCGCGCGGCGAACTCTTCTGGAAATGGGACTACGCCGTCTAAGGGCATGGAGCTGAGCTCCACGCCGGGAGTTGGGGCCCGACCCCTGACTCCTGACTCCTAGCTCCTGAGCGCGCAGCGCTCACGTGGTAGCGGCGAAGCCGCCGTCGATGACGATGGTCTCGCCTGTCACAAACCTGTTGTGCTCGATCAGGTTGAGGATCACTTCGGCTACATCGTCGAAGGTGGCCACTCGGCCCAGCGGCGTCTGCTTCGCCCGGCGCTCAATCAGGCGGTCGTAATGCTCGCCCAGGGTTTTCTCCATCCAGCTGCCGGCGATCCAACCAGGCGCCACAGCGTTCACCCGCACCTCAGGTGCAAGCACGCGAGAAAAGGTGCGCGTCATGTTGACCACGGCCGCCTTGCTGGCGGCATAAGGGATGGGCTGCGCCGTAGGTCGCAGGCCAACGATGCTGGCCAGGTTGACCACGGAGGCGTTGCCCGTGCTCTTCAGCAGCGGCGCGGCCGCGCGCGTGACCAGGAAGGTGCCCTTGACGTTCACGCCAAAGATGCGGTCCCAGTCCTCGACGCTGATCGCCTCCAGGTCTTCCTGTGCAGTGAGAACGGTAGTGCCGGCCACGTTTACCAGCGCGTCGAGGCGCCCAAACGCACGGTCGACGTCCGAAAGCATGCGCCGGACCTGCCCATCATCCGAGACGTCGCACTGCACGAGCACGGTCTTTGCTCCGGCTGCCTCGCACTGGCGTACGGTCTCCTGAGCCTCACCCTCGCTGCGGCTGTAATTGATCGCTACGTCAAAGCCATGCTTGGCCAGCTCGATGACAGTCGTCCGGCCGATGCCCGTGGCCGAGCCCGTAACGAGGGCTGATCGCTTTTCAGTCATGGGGCGCCCGGAAAAGTTATCATCCTCCGCGCGTGAGCCCCACACTGAGCAGTCCTCCAACCAGCCGCGTCGACGCCATCACCGCCGAGATCGTGCGCAATGCCGTGGTGGCCATCACCGACGAGATGAAGACCAACCTCATGCGCACGGCCTACAACATGATCATCTACGAGGCCCTGGACTTCACAGTCGGCCTGTTCGACGCACAAGGCAACACCATCTCCATCGGCTTGGGCCTGCCCATGTTCATCCGCGGCCTGTCGGACGCGATCAAGGCCAAGCTGACCCACTACGGCTTGGAGGGCATTGAGCCTGGCGACATCCTGCTGACCAACGACAGCTACATCATGGGCAGCCATCTAAACCACATGATCTTCACCCTGCCCATCTTCTGGCAGGGCGAGATCGTGGGCTTCGCCAGCTCCATGGCCCACTGGCAAGACGTCGGCGGCGTGCTGCGCGGCGCCACCCAGGACATTTACTCCGAGGGCTTGCAGATGCCCATCGTGAAGATCTACAAGCGCGGTGAGCAGGACCGCGAGCTGACTGAAATCATCCGCACCAACGTTCGCTTCCCCAGCCTGGCCATGGGCGACTTCCGCGCCCAGGTGGCGTCCATCAAAACCGGCGAGCGACGCTTCCTGGAGCTGCTGCAGCGCTATGGCAAAGACGCCGTGCTGGACAGCATCGAGCGCATCTACGACCAGAGCGAGCGGCTGGCCCGGGCAGCCGTGGCGGAAATTCCGGACGGCGTGTACGAAGCCGAATCGTTCATGGACGACGATGGCGTAGCTATCGGTAAGCGCATTCCGATCCACGTCAAGGTCGTGGTCGAGGGCGAGGACATGACCGTCGATCTGAGCGAGGTCAGCCGGCAGGTAACCGGCTACTTCAACTCCGGCGCGACCGCCGGCAGGTCGGCGGCCGAGGTGGCGTTCAAGTGCCTGACCGCGCCCCTGTGGCTGCCTATCAACCACGGCTCATTCCGCACGCTGAACGTCACGCTGCCGCCGGGGCGGGTAATCAGCGCCGTCAAGCCGGCCGCCACCCGAATGTGGATGACCATCCCCATGACAGTCGTGGACACCATCTTCAGGGCCATGGCTCCGGCAGTGCCCGAACGAGTGATGGCCGGCCACCACGCCGATCTGTGCAGCTCGATGACCTACGGCTTTGACCAACGCACCGGCCGCTTCTTCTTCGGCTTCGTCGGTCCGTTGGGTGGTGGCTGGGGCGCCAAGCACGATTCCGACGGCATGAGCGGCGTGATCTGCATCAACGACGGCGACACTCACAACTCGCCGGTTGAGGCCAGCGAAGTCAAATCGCCGCTGGTCATCGAAGAGTTTTCGCTGCGCGCGGGCTCGGGAGGCGCTGGCAAGCACCGCGGCGGCCTTGGCCTAAGGCGCGTGATCCGCATGCAAACGCCGTCCAGCTTCAACACCCGCATCGAGCGCACCCAATGCCCGCCCTGGGGCCTGAACGGCGGCAACGACGCGCTGCCCAATCGCGTTTACGTCCGGCGCGCCGACGGCACGCTGGTCGAGCCGCCCAACGGCAAGATCGACCTGATCGAGCTCGAGGCTGGGGATGCGTACGTCTTGGAAAGCGGCGGCGGTGGCGGTTTCGGGGACCCGCTGGAGCGGCCCGCCGATAAGGTGCTTGCCGACGTACGCGCCGGCTACATCACGGCCGAGAGTGCCGAGCGTGACTACGGCGTAGCCATCAGCGGCGACCTTTGTCATGCCGAACGCGGTGAGGCATCCGTTGCTCAGGCACGGATTCCTCGCTCTGCTCGGAATGACAAAAGAGGTTAGGAAAGGGAACTTATGACAAGGACGCGTCGCGAATTCATCCTGCTGGCCGGTGCCAGCGCGCTCGGCCTGCTCGCCGCATGCGGCGGCGGCGCGCCGGCCAGCCCCTCAGCAGCAGCGGCCTCGAAGCCAGCTGAAGCGCCAGCCTCAGTTAAGCCTGCCGTGCCGGCGTCGGCAAGCGCCAAGCCCGCGGCCTCGCCGAAGGCCAGCGCATCAGCGGCGGCCAAAGCGGGCCTCGCCGCCGTCAAGATCACGGACATCCAGATCACGTCGGCGGCTGGCAGCTACATCGCGGATGCCAAGGGCTACTTCCGCGATGAGGGCATCCAGGCCGAGTTCGTGCGCATGGGCGGCGGCGATCAAATTCCGGCCATCGTCTCTGGCACAGCGGACGTGACGGGCACCGCCATAGCCGCGGCCCTGTACAACGCCTTCGGCCGCGACCTGCCCCTCAAGATGGTGGCCGACCACGGCGCGAACCTCACCAACGCCTCAGCCGGTGGCTTCGTCGTGCGTAAGGACCTGGTCGACTCCGGCCAGTACAAGGGCCCAGCCTCGGTGAAGGGCTGGAAGGTCGCCGAGGGGGTGCCTGACGGCACCCCGGATGTGGCCATGGACAAGTGGCTGCACACCGCTGGCCTGAGCCTGAAGGACATCAACATCACCTACCTGGGTTTCCCCGAGACTCTGCAGGCGCTGACCAACAAAGCCATCGAGGCCACCTACTACCAGGAGCCTTTCACCACTATCGCCGTCGATCGGGGCGTAGCTGTGCGAGCTGCACCCGCTTGGGAGATGTACCCCAACCAGCAGATTGCGGTGGTGGTCTTCGGGCCCCGAATGAACAACGACAAAGGCTTGAGCCAGCGCTACGTGCGCGCCTACCTGCGCGGCGTTCGCGATTATGTCAAAGGCCTGATCGACAAGGACAAGGCCAAGTTCGACGAGGTCGTGCCGATCCTGATCGAGCACACTACGGTCAAGCAGCCTGAGCTGTTCGACAAGGCGATCCCCTCCGGCCTGCGGCCTGACGGCATGCCCAACCTGCAGTCCATCAAGGACGACTTGGACTACTTCACCCAAAAAGGCTCCGTCAAGGAGAAGTTCGACATCAACAAGTACTTCGACCTGTCGTTCGTGGAGCAAGCCAACAAAGATCTCGGTCCCTACAAGTAGTGCCCGGCCAGCTCCGGATCGCCATTGACATCGGCGGAACCTTCACCGACCTTACGGCGTTCAACAGCGCCACTGGCA
>DATGVV010000021.1:0-1619 GCA_035299885.1 Chloroflexota bacterium
CGCCGCCGCGGCCGAATGACCTCGTTGCCGGGCAGCCTCGGCAGCGACGCGCAGAACATGGCACTCCACACGTTACGGGGCTGCTTCTGGGGAGTCGCGTTGGCTGCTGCGCTCGTGACAGCCGGCTGTGGAGCCTCGTCCAATCCGGTCACAAACGCAACGGAGTCGGCCGCGAGCAAGCCAGCTTTGAGCGCGAAGCCTCTTGCCTCGGCCGCGGCGGCTCAGCCTCCGGCGTCCGGCGACTGGGATCAGATCGTGGCCGCGGCCAAGCGCGAGGGCCAGCTGGTCCTGCTGACCCAGGGTGGCGGCGACATTGGCTCGGCGCTGTCCGACGAGTTCAAGAAACGATATCCCGAGATCAGCATGGACGTGACGGTCACCAGCGCCAGCGGTGGTGAGCTTGCGCCCAAGCTGCTGACCGAACGGCAGGCCGGGATGTACCGCGTGGACGTTGTCGTGCTCGGAACCACGACCATGCTCACCGGGCTGGTGCCGGCCGGCGCGGCCGATCCCATCCAGCCGTTCCTGGCCGGCCCCGACGTACGCGATCGCTCCAAATGGCTCGGCGGTGCGTTCGACTTCGCCGACGAGGCTGGGAAGTACGACGTCATCTTCCTGGGCGGCGTGAAGACGCCCTTCATCTACAACCCCAGCGCGGCCTCCGCCTCGGAGTTCAAGTCCTACAAGGACCTGATCAACCCCAAGTGGAAGGGCAAGATCGCGATGATTGATCCACGTGGGCCGGGTTCGGGCCTCGCTTCCGCGACTTTCTTCTACAGGAACGCCGGCCTGGGCAAGGACTTCCTCAAGCAGCTGTTCACGCAGGGCGTGACGCTCACCAAAGACGATCGGCAGCTGACCGACTGGGCAGCTCGCGGACAGTACCCCATCGCATTGGCGTCCAGCGATTTCTCCGCCGTCACCCTGAAAAACAGCGGCGTCGCCATCGGGGTTCTGCCGGGCGAGGCGCTGCAAGAGGGCACCTACCTAACGGCCAGCGGCGGCAGTGTCGGCGTCATCAACCGTGCGCCTCATCCGAATGCGACGAAGGTGTACCTCAACTGGCTGCTTTCGAAGGAAGGTCAAGAGGCCGCCAGCAAGGCGTATGGCTATCCTAGCCGGCGGCTGGATGCTTCCACGGCCGGGCTGCCTGATTACCTCATTCCCAAACCGGGCGTCCAGTACGACAACAGCGCTAAGGAATCTTACGTCAGCCTGCGGGATGAGGTGGTTGGCTACCTCAAGACCATGATCCCGGAGTGATCGCCGAGGTGAACCTTGGCCAGCTGCGGCAGGACCTGAGCCAGGGCCGCGTCGGATCGTGGATCTTCACCGATCCCGGCGTGCACCGGCTGGAGCTGGAGCGGCTGTTCACGCGGACGTGGTGCTACCTGGCCCACGAGTCGGAGATCGCCCAGCCGGGGGACTACGTCACCCGGCGGCTGGGTAGCGATGGCGTGATCGTGGTTCGGGGGGCGGACGGGGTGGTCCGCTGCCTGCTGAACACCTGCCGCCATCGGGGCATGCGGGTGTGCCGGGTGGACCGTGGCCAGGCCGCTCATTTCACCTGTCCTTACCACGGCTGGACGTACGCCAACAGCGGCCAGCTGCTGGGCGTG
>DATGVV010000022.1:0-8432 GCA_035299885.1 Chloroflexota bacterium
AGAAGACGGCCGACGAGATCAAGCAGAACGAGCAGGACACCGGCAACCGCTCGCAGGACCAGCAGACGATCGATCAGATCCTGGCGGAGCTGCAAAAGCAGCTGCGCCAGCCACAGATCAGTGCCGAAGATGCGCTGGCCAAGCTTCAGGCGGCGCAGCAGAAGCTGCAGGCCAACCAGGACTCTAATGCCGACAGCCTGGCCGAGGCGCTGCAAGCGCTGGCCGCGAACTTCGACGATCAGCCGCTGCTGCAGAAGGTCGCGCAGGATATCCGCAATGGCGACTACAATGCCGCCGCCGCCGATCTGCAGGCGGCCGGCCAGCAGGCCTCGGGCATGAGCCAGGAGGACAAGGACCGCCTAGCCGCCAGCCTGCGCGCGGCGGCCGCGGCGCAGGCCAAAGCCGGCAACGGCCAGTTAGGCGACTCGCTTGGCCAGGCCAGCGACTCCCTGAACGGCAGTCCGGCCGACACCAGCACCGCCTTCCGGCAGGCGGCCGGCAACTTGCAGAACGCGGGCCAGCGTTCGCAGGCCCAGTCGAACGTGAACCGAGCGCTTCGACAGGTGCAGCAAAGCGCCAACAACGTCGCGCAGCAGGCTGGCAGCGAGATGGCCAATTCCGGCTCGAGCTTCTCCTCCGGCGACACCTCTGGCGCCTCCTCAGACGACATGGAAGATTCGATGGGTCAGGGCGCCGGCCGGTCCGGCCAGCCCGGCCAAAACGGCTCCGGCCAGGGTGAGGGGCAGGGCCAGGGCCAGGGTGATACCGGTGATGGCCGTGGCTCCGGCAGCCAGAGCGGCGAGACGGTCTACACCGGCGAGCCCGGCCGGACAGAGGGCGTGCCCGGCCAGCAGGGCGCCAGCGGCAAGGTGTCCAGCACCGACGACGACAGCCTGGCCGACCCCGCCCAGAACGGTTCCAACGTGCCTTACGAGCAGGTTGTCGGCAAATACCAGCAGCAGGCCAGCCAGGCCATGGACCGCGCTGCCGTCCCGCTCAGCTACCGCCAAATCGTGAAGGACTACTTTTCCTCGCTGGCGCCCCGGCGCTAGACGAATAAGGAGCGCAGCGACTTGATCGACGCCACCGAGCTAGAGCTCACCGCACAGGACTTCACCAGCCTCGCGCAGTCCATCGAAGAAGAGATCGGCCGCGTTATCGTCGGCCAGCGTGAGGTCGTCCATGGCATCCTGATCTGCGTCCTGGCGGGCGGCCACGTCCTGCTCGAGGGCGTGCCCGGCCTGGGCAAGACGATGCTCATCCGCACCCTGGCCGATGTGCTGGACGTGCAGTTCAGCCGCATCCAGTTCACGCCCGATCTGATGCCCGCCGACATCACCGGCAGCAACATCATCGTGGACGATCACAGCACCGGCACGCGGCGCTTCCAGTTCCAGCCCGGCCCAATCTTCGCCAACCTGATCCTGGCCGACGAGATCAACCGCGCCACACCAAAGACGCAGTCAGCTCTGCTGGAGGCGATGCAGGAGCGGCAGGTTACGGTCGCTAGGCAAAAGCACACCCTCCAAGAGCCGTTCTTCGTCATGGCCACACAGAACCCGATCGAGATGGAAGGTACGTACCCGCTGCCCGAAGCCCAGGTCGACCGTTTCCTGTTCAAGCTGACCATCGGCTATCCGTCTCAGAGCGAGCTGGTTGACATCATCAATCGCACCACGGTGCGCGAGATGCCCCACCCGCGCCGCGTCGCCGGCGGCGACACCGTCCTGCGCATGATCACCCTGGCGCGGGATTTGCCTATAGCCCAGCCCGTGGTGGACTACGTCGCCCGCCTGGTCATGGCTACCCATCCGGGGTCGGATTATTCCGGCGATGCGAACCGCCACGTCCGCTTTGGATCCAGTCCGCGCGGGGCGCAGTCGATCGTCATCGCCGCCAAGATCCACGCCATGCTGCAAGGCCGCTACAACGTCGCGTTCGAGGACATCCGGTTCGTGGCCCTACCAGCCCTGCGGCACCGCATCATCCTGAACTTCGAAGCCGAAGCCGAGGGCGTCACCGCGGACTCGATCGTTCGCGAGATCCTGCACAACGTACCGGAGAATGCCCGCTAGCTTCCTAGAGCCTGCCCTGCTCCGCCGCCTGGAGCGTCTCTGTCTGGTGAGCCGCAAGCGGGTCGCCAACCAGATCAAGGGCGAGCGCCGCAGCACGCAGCGCGGCAGCTCCATGAATTTCGTCGACTACCGCGAGTACGTGCCTGGCGACGACGTCAGCCAACTCGATTGGAACGTCTATGGCCGGCTGGACCACCTCGTCATCAAGCTCTTCGAGGACGAGCAGAACGTCACCGTGCACCTGCTGGTGGACAACAGCAAGTCCATGGATTGGGGCGAGCCCAACAAGCTTCAGCTCGCGTTGCAACTTGCCGGCAGCCTGGGCTACATCGGCCTGAGCACGTTCGATCGTGTTCAGTGCGCCACCTTCTCCGATACCGTGGGCGCCAGCTTCGGACCAGCCCGGAACCAGCGGGACGCGCACAACCTGTTCGCCTACCTCAGCGACGTCAAGGCAGCCGGCGAAACCAATTTCGAGGCCTCGCTGGGGAGCTATGCCCGGCAGAACCGGCGGCCGGGCCTGGCCATCGTGTTCACCGACTTGCTGTCGCACAGCAACTTCGAGGCCGGCGTCAAACACCTGCTGGAGCGGCGCTACGAGGTCGTACTGATCCACGTCCTTGCGCCCGCCGAAGTTAACCCCGGCATAGGCGGCGACATGAAGCTGATCGATCGGGAGACCGGCCGCTTCGTGGACGTGACCCTCAACCAACGCGCCCTCAACCTCTACCGCGAGCGCTACCAGGCCTGGACAGCGTCCATCGAGAGCTTTTGCGGCCGTCACGGCATCCTCTACAACCGCGTCGAGACCAGCGAGCCGATCGACAAGCTCCTGTTCCAGAACTTCCGCCGCCGCGGGCTGGTCGCATGACAAGAGCTGTTCCTCTCCCACATCCGCCGTCCGCGCAGGACTGGGAGAGGCTGGGTGAGGGCACCGTATGAACCTCGTCGTGCCCGCCGGCCTGGCGTTTGGGTCGCTCATCCCGGTCCTGATCGTCTTCTACCTGCTCAAGGTGCGGCGTCACGAGCAGGAGGTCTCGTCCACCTACTTGTGGGAGCAACTGCACCGCGATCTAGTGGCTCATGAGCCCTGGCAGCGCCTCAAAACGAGCCTCCTCCTGCTCCTGCAAATCCTGCTGATGGCGCTGCTGACCTTCGGCCTGGCGCGCCCCTTCTTCACCGCCAACGCCCAGGCCAGCGACAATGTCGTGCTGCTGCTGGACGCGTCCGCCAGCATGCAGGCCACGGACGTCAAGCCCAATCGCTTCGAAGCGGCGCGCGCCGCCGCTAGAGACATCGTCGGCCGCCTTAGCGACGATGCCACCGGGACCATCGTGCGCGTCAAGGATCATCCCGAGGTCCTGGTCCAGGGCGCCACCAAGAATCAACTGTTCGACACCCTCAACCACGTCTCCGTCAGCAGCGGCACCACGAATATGAAAGAAGCCCTGCAGCTGGCGCTATCGCTCAATAAGGGCAAGACGCGCAGCCAGATCTTCGTCATCAGCGACGGTGCGTTCGGCGAGATGCGCGACCTGCAGATGGGCGATGCCGACGTCCATTTCACGCCTATAGGCACGGCCGGCGACAACCAGGGCATCACGGCGCTTTCGGGCCGGCCCGATCCGGCCGATCCACAGCGCCAGCATGTGTTCGTGCGCGTCGAGAACTTCAGCCAGAACCCCGGCAGCAACCTGCTGAGTCTGTACGCCGACGGCAAGCTGGTGGACAGCACCGACCTTCAGATCACGGCTCGCGGCAAGGCCGAGCACGTCTTCGCCAACCTGCCGCCAGGCGCAAAGGTGGTCGAAGCCCGTCTGCGTGACGCCGATCCGTTTGCCGCCGACAACTCCGCCTGGCTGGTGCTGAACCAGGTCGGCGCCTACAAGCTGCTGCTCGTTACCCAAAACAACCTCTTCTTGGAGAAGGCCGTCAACCTGCTGCCTAACGTGGAGGTGTTCAAAACGGAGCCGCGCCGCTACCCCGGGATCGATCCCGGCCAGTACAGCGTGTTCGTGTTCGATGGCTTCCTGCCGCAAGAGCTGCCCGACGGCAGCATGCTGCTGATCAACCCTCCGCCGGCTGATTGGCTGCCGATAGCCTCCGAAACCGTGCCCCGGCCCAAGATCACCTCCTTCCAGCGCGACGACCCGCTGCTGAACTACGTCCAATTCGGCGACCTCCAGCTGTCCAAGGTCAAGGATGTGGATCCTCCCGAGTGGGCGCGCGTGCTGGCCGAGTCCGGCAGCCACCCGCTGCTGTTGGCCGGCAACAACGCCGGGCGCAAGATGGTCATCCTGCCGTTCGACCTGCACTGGTCCAACTTTGGGCTGCTGAGCGGCTTCCCGATCTTCGTCTCCAACGTGATGAACTACCTGCAGCCCAACGATCCGTCCGAGATCAAGGCGCCGTCGCCGGGCGATAGCGTGCTGGTCCAGCCCCTGCCGCAGGCCGACGAGATCGTGGTGCGCCGGCCCGATGGCTCCAGCCGCGCCTTCAAGCCAGGCGGCAAACCCCTGGCCTACAACGACACCGACGCCGCCGGCCTGTACCAGGTGACGCAAAAATCCCAGGGCAAAGCTGTCCAGGAGCAGCTGTTCGCCATCAACCTGACCAATCCAGCCGAGTCGGACATCGCCCCTCGCTCCAGCCTGAACATCGGCGGCTCAGTCCTGCGCCAGAACGACACGGTTGACTGGACCCCAGCCAAGCACGAGTTCTGGCCGTGGGTCCTGCTGGCCGCTGTCGGCCTGCTCACATTCGAGTGGTACTGGTACCACCGGCGTGCGTGAGGCGGCGGTGGGGGCCGGGAGTCAGGAGCCGGGAGCCGGCAAGATTGAGAGCTTTCGGGATTTGCGGGTGTGGCAGGCGGGCATGGATCTCGTCGAGGATGTTTACCGGACGACCGAAGAGTTTCCGGTCTCTGCGACATATGGTCTTACGAGCCAGATGCGGAGAGCGGCGGTATCTATTCCTTCGAACATTGCCGAGGGCCACTCCAGAGAATCAACTCGGGAGTATCTCCAGCATTTGTCGGTGGCTCAAGGCTCGTTAGCCGAACTCGAGACGCAACTCGAATTAGCACTGCGCCTGCGTTATCTGGCTACCAAAACGGCAAACGATCACACGCTCCAGATCCATTCCCTTGGCAGGCAGCTCTTCAGGCTTCGGGACGCGATCTCGAGGAAACTCAAACCGGCTCCCGGCTCCCGGCCCCTGGCTCCCGACGCGAAGGCGCTATGCTAGCCCTTCACTTCCTCAGCCCCCAGGCTTTCCTGCTGTTCTTGCTGGTGCCGCTGGTGCTGCTCATCGCTTGGAAGAGCGGCGTCCACATGCCCCAGGACCGGGCGATTTTCAGCCTCAGTCTGCGGCTGCTCGTGCTGGGGCTCCTGGTAGTCGCGCTGGCCTCGCCGCGAATCGTCAAGCGGGCCGACAGCCTCTCCACGGTGTTCCTGATCGACGCCTCCGACAGCGTCACCGGCGACCAGATCAACGCCGAGCTCGATTGGGTCCGCAGCGCGCTCAAGCACCTTGGCGCCAAGGACCAGGCCGGCGTGGTGGTGTTCGGCGAGAACGCACTGGTGGAACAGCCCGTGTCGCATCTGGACGAGCTGCCGCACCTCAGCTCGCAGCCGGTCAAGACGCGCACCGACATCAGCGGCGCCATCCGGCTCGGCCTGGCGCTCCTGCCCAACACCTCTGCACGGCGCATGGTCATCCTGTCCGACGGCAACGAGAACATCGGCAAGGCCATCGATCAGGCCAAGCTGGCGGGCGGCGCCGGCGTGCAGGTGGATTACGTGCCCATCGCCAAGAACGATGACCCGGAAGTGTACGTCAAGCACGTGCAATCCCCCGCCACGCTGCGCGAGGGCGAAGGCTTCTCGGTGTCGGTCACCGTCGAGTCGAACATCGACACCACCGCTCGGATTAGGTTGCTGACCGATGGCGCCGTGTCCACCGAGGACACTGTCCACGTACGCAAGGGCACCAACTCCTACATCTTCGACCACAAGCCCCTGGAGGGCGGCGCCCACTCGTTCGAAGCCACCATCGAGCCGGCCGAGGATACCGTCTCTGAGAACAACCAAGGTAGCGCCTTCAGCAACGTGAGCGGCAAGCCCAAAGTGCTTATCGTCGAGAACAACCCTGGCGACACTGCCGCCCTCGCCAAGGCGCTCGAGTCAGACGGCACGCACGTCGAGACTGTAAACCCCAGCGGCATGCCTTCGGACCTGCCTACGCTCCGCAACTACGACACGCTGGTGCTGGCCAATGTGGCCGCCTCGGCCATCACCGCCGCTCAGATGCGCCTGGTCAAGACCTATGTGCAGGACCTGGGCGGAGGCCTGGTGGTTATCGGCGGAGACAAGAGCTACGGCACCGGCGGTTACAACAAGACGCCGCTGGAGGACGTGCTGCCGGTCACGTCGGAAGTAGCTCCGCGCCGCAACATCCCCAGCACGGCCGTGTTCTTCATCGTCGAATCGCTGGAGAGCAACCTCGGTATCGACATATCGCGCGAGGCCGCCAAAGCGTCGATCCAGGCCCTCTCACCGCTGGACGAGGTGGGCATCAGCGATGGCAATCAGGAAATCGCCATTCCCCTGCAGAAGGTCACCAATAAGCCCGACCTGCTGTCCAAGGTCGACTCCCTGCAGATGGGCGACCCGGCGAGCTACAAGAGCTTCTTCGAGGCCGCGCACAAAGCCCTGGTGGGTAGCAATGCCAAGGTTAAGCACATCATCCTACTGGGCGACGGCGACGCTACCGACCAGTACGAGGACACCATCAAGGCCATCGCCGCCGACAAGATCACCGTCTCCGTGGTCGGCACCAACGTCCTGCCTCAGGACCTGCAGCTACTGCAGAACATCGCCTCGTGGGGCAAGGGCCGCTACTACGACGGCAACGATCCCTTCGATATTCCCCAGCTGCTGCTGCGTGAGACACAGCTGGTGGCCAAGCCGGCCATCGTGGAGGAGAAGTTCCAGCCGCTCCAGACCAACGTCAGTCCCATCCTGAACGGCATCGACACCGGCAAGCTGCCGGAGCTCAAAGGCTACGTAGCCACCACCCCCAAGCCCACGGCGCAGCCCATCCTGGCTTCAGCTCAGGGTGACCCCATCCTTTCGGAATGGCAGTACGGCCTCGGACGGGTGGTGGCCTGGACCTCCGACACCAAAGGGCAGTGGGCCACCGACTGGATTAACTGGCCGGGCTTCGCGAAGTTCTGGACCCAGGTCATCAAGCGCACCCTGCCCGGCGAGATCGAGCAGAACCTCCAAACGACGATCGTGGCCCAGGGCGACAAAGCCCAGGTGACGGTTGACTCCCAGGATGCCGAGCGCCAGCTCCAGAACTTCCTGAACACCAAGGCCGCCATCTTCGACCCCAACGGCGGCAAGAACGAGGTGCCGCTCGAGCAGATCGCCCCTGGGCGCTACCAGGGCGATTTCACGGCCGACAAGGAGGGCACCTACCTGGTGCAGGTCACCCAGGCCAACGAGCAGGGCCAGGTGGTGGCCGCCCAGAGCAAAGGCTACGTCATGCCCTATTCGCCTGAGTACCAGGTGCTGAGCACGAACGTGAACCTGCTGCAGCAGCTCGCCGCCGCCAGCGGCGGTCACGTCCTCACGGATGCGGCCCAGGCCTTCAGCCACGACCTGGCAGCCGCCGGGGGCGCCCAATCGATCTGGCAGTACCTGGCCGCGGCGGCCCTGCTGCTGTTCCTGCTGGACGTCGCCAGCCGGCGTCTGCGCCTCGCGCCAAGCGACCTGGTGATGCTGGCGCAGATGCTGTGGGCGCGCTACCGCCGCACCGCGCCGGTGACGGTGTCGCGCCTTGGCGTCCGTACCGTTGCTGTGCTCGAGCCCGTGGCCAATTTCGGGGACCTCGCCAGCCCGGAGGACTTCCGCCGTAATCGCGCCCAGGCAAAGTCGAGCTCGCCCGAGCCGGATAAGCCAGCCGTGCCCCGTGAGGAGCTCATGTCCACGGATGCCACCCGCAACCGCCTATTCGAGGCCAAGCGCCGAGCTCAAGACAAGCGGCGGGGCTAGCAGTTCCTCTCCCACATTCGCCGTCCGCGCAGGACTGGGAGAGGCTGGGTGAGGGCACCTCGGGTTAGCGCTAGCTATAATCACCCAGTCGTATTGGGGAGTCGTCTAGCGGTAGGACACGTGACTCTGGATCACGGTGCCGGGGTTCGAATCCCTGCTCCCCAGCCAGCACGGGTCCCCGCCGAGTTCGCCGAGGCGGGGTATAGGTTGCCTATATTCCTTGCGGCCCGCCATGGCTTATGTTCCAATTTGGCCGAGGAACTGATCCCCATGGCCGATAATCCACAAACTGAACGCC
>DATGVV010000023.1:0-2147 GCA_035299885.1 Chloroflexota bacterium
AAGCCGGCCTCGGCCGCGAGCCGCTCGAGCACTTCAGGCAGCTTTACCATGCCCCTGGCAAACGCCTCCAGCACCTCCCGATCGGTCGTCCCGGCGCAGGTGCGAAGCAGGTACTCGAGGGTCGGCTGGTATTCAGTCCCCGCCGCGCACGAACCTCCGGACAGGATCGAATTGCCGCCAAAGTGGGCCGTCTTCTCGAACATGGCCACCCGCGCGCCTTCGTCATGGGCGGTGACGGCAGCCATGCCGCCGGCAAAGCCATAGCCGGCGACGACGACGTCGTACTCGAGATCCCAGCTGGCGGGGCTCATGACGCTCATGGGTGGACGTCTTCGCTGAACCAGTCTCCAGGCAATTCGCGGCCCAGGCCGCGTTCCCTCGCCTTGCGGTAGGCCAGCGCACCCAGCGCAGCAAATTGGATGCCCAAGCCGATATTGTTGACGAAGGCATTGATATCGCGATCGCTCGTCCGGCCGGCCGCCTCGCCATTCACTACCGCCGAGAGCTGTGGCTCTCCTGGCAGCGCATCCAGGTGCGCTTGAGTGGCGGTGATGTCTTGCTCGGTCACCGCCTGGCCGGCCCGAACCTTGCGCATCAGGTCGAGCGGGTCGTGCGAGGCTATCGGGACGTCCCCCACGCCAACGAGGTAATTGTGCGGGGCGCCTTCATGGCTGTGCACGACGATTTGCTGGCAGCGCGCCAGAGCAGCATCTCCCAGCTCAACGCGCTTGACGCAGGTAATGTGCGCGCCAGGCGCGAGCCATTCTGGATCGAGCAAGGGCTGGACCGAGCTAGTCGCCGTGCCTATGATGTCGGCGCCCTCGGCCGCTTCACGAGCGCTGGCGACCGGCCTGACCGGCAGGCCCAGCTTACTGCCATACTCGCGGGCGAAGGCTTCGCGGCTGGCGGGATTTGGGCTGTAGACGCGGACGTCCTTGAGGCGACGGACAGCGGCCATGGCCATGAGCTGGCCACCCGCCTGCCAGCCCGCTCCCAACAGACCGTACACGCTTGCGTCTTCCCTGGCCAGATATTTGGCCCCTATGCCGTTCGTCCCGCCTACGCGCATGCGCTGCATGACGCCATCCGGAAATATCGCCAGCAGCTCGCCGGTGCTGGTGGAGAACAGCAGCACCAGGCCCACCCAGCGGCCGCCCGCAAGCGGCTGCTTGTCCTTTCGGATGCCGCCGGCGTACTCGCTCCACACAATGACGTCCGAGTTGAGGCGCAGCACCGCCACTCCGGCGCTGGGCAGCATGCCCTCGAACGACTTCAGGATATAGAAGGCATCCTCCCGCTCGTGCGGCGTGTAGACGTCGGTGCGCGGTCGGTTGATCGCCCGCAGCGCGGCGTGGTCGCGGTACGCGCTTTCCAGCGCCCCAATGCACTCCGGCATGTCGAGCACCTGGGCAATGTCCTCGTTACCCAATATCAGCGCCATGAGCATCCTTCCTTCAGTGGTACAGGCTGTCGATGAAGCCACTCTTTTGCAGCTCATCGACCAGCGAGGCGTCGATGAACGAGTTGGGGTCCGCGGTTTTGGCTTTGGCCGCGGTGGACTGGGACAGGCCGGTCTGAATCGCGTCCGGCTTCGGCGTTGGCACTCGTGGTAAGGCCGATACCAGCGCCTGGTACGCATCCTCCAGGACCGCCGGGTCGTCGGTTTTGGTGTACTTGGCGATAATCGCCTTGGTCTGCTCCTTGTCCTGATGGATTGAGGCGATGCCGGCGGCGTAGCCACGTAGGACGTTCAGCGCCTGGTCGTGATGGCCCGCCAGCCAGGATTTCGTGATGGCCAGCGGCGCCTGGTAATACGTCACGTCGTAAGTGGTCAAGTTCACCAGCTCCTTCAGCCCCGCCTGCCGGGCCTTGGAGTCCGTGGGTGGCGACAGCATGCCGGCATCCACGGCGCCCGATTGGATGCCGGCCATGATCTCGGGCACGCCGCCCAGCTGGATCAGCGCGACGTCTTTCTCAGGTTGCAGGTTGTTCTTCGACAGCACCAGGCGAGCGACGAAATCCGTGGTCGCGCCGATCTTTGAAATCCCGATCTTCTTGCCCTTGAGGTCAGCCACGCTGGCGAGCTTCGGCGAGCTGAAGACCGAAAACAGGAATTTGGTCATGCCCGACGCGACGATGGCGATGTC
>DATGVV010000024.1:0-17320 GCA_035299885.1 Chloroflexota bacterium
AGCTCTACTTTCAGATGGAGCAGATCGGCTGGGATGGGAAGCCGCGCCCAGCTGAGCTGCGGCCGCGTGTCCAGCTCGGCCAGTGGCCGAAACAGATTGACCTCGTGCCCGACACCTATACGGGCCAGGTCTTCCTGGGTCCGTTGGGCTAGCCCAGCCGATCCAGATGAAAGCCGTCGTAATGCATGAGTTTGGTGAGCCAAGCGTGCTGCGTTACGAAGAGGTGCCGACTCCCACACCAGGACCGTCCGAGGTTCTTGTAAAGGTAGGGGCGGTATCGGTGAACAGGTCCTTGGATGTTCGGGTACGGGCGGGCTTATATCACGTCAAACCCTCGCTGCCGCATGTTCTGGGTTGCGACCCCGCTGGCACAGTGGTTCAGGTGGGCCGTGAGGTGAAGGAGGTTGTGGAGGGTCAACGCGTCACCTTCAAAGGCAATATTCGGTGCGGTAATTGTCCTGATTGCCTGGCTGGAAGGGCATCCGTATGCAAGTTCAGCAAGCAACTGGGGACAACCTGCTGGGGTGGCTACGCCGCGTACATCTGCGTACCCGCCACGAACCTTGGAGCTTTTCCGGAGAATCTGTCGTTTGTCGAGGCCAGCATGATCAACCGGCATTTTCCCCAAGCGTTTAGGCTGCTGGAAGATACTGCCGGACTCCAGGCCGGGGAATGGTTGCTGGTGATGGGGGCCGCGGGCGCACTGGGAAGTTGCCTCGTTCAGGTGGGCAAGCTGCTAGGCGCCAGAGTCATTGCTGGGGCGGGCACAGACGAGCGGGTCGCGAGCTGTCTTACTCATGGCGCCGACTTTGCCGTGAACTACAGGGTGTCTGATTTAGCCGCCGAGCTCATGCGCATCACCGATGGGCATGGCGCCGATGTGGTTGCGGAGAACATTGCCGATCGAACGCTTTGGCAGGGGGCCTTCAACAGCCTCGCACGTTCGGGAAGGCTGGTCACCGTCGGCGCCCATGGTGGTGGCATCGTCGAGATCGATGTGAATCAGTTGTATCTCAAGCAGTTGCGCATTATCGGAACTTTTGGCAGTCGCCCTCAAGACGTCGCAAACACCATGAAAGCGGCGGCCGAGGGCAAAATTCACGCCGTCATTGGCAAAGTCATGCCGCTGCAGGAGGCAGCTGAGGCACATCGTTTGGTCGAGGGCAACCTCGTGACCGGTAAGGTGATGCTGACGCCGTAAACCTTGCGGATTACGGTTCGCCGAAAGCGCGGACCGGATTGTCCCACAGCAGCTTGGTCAGTATGTCTTCGGACAGACTGTTCCAGCCGAGGACCTCATCAACAGACCCGGGGAAGCGAGATTCGGAGTGTGGATAGTCCGAACCAAACATCAGGATGTTATCGCCCAAGGCCTTGTTGACCATATTGACCATGTCCGGACCTTCGTGGATCACGATGCTGCAGAAAAAGCGGCCGCCCGCCATATATTCGCTGGGCTTGTGTTTCAGTTCGGCGACATAGCCGACGTAGTCCACCTGGTCATCCATCCGGCGCGCCCAAAACGGCAGCCAGCCGAAGCCTGATTCCAGCACGGCGAAGCGCAGGTTCGGAAACCGGTCCATGAGCCCGGCGCAGAAGAAGGCCGCCACCGCGCGCATCGCTGCCCAGGGGTGAGAGGCAGTGCGGCCCAGGAAAGGGTTGTTCCACAAATCGCGGTAGCCGGGATATCCCCAGGAGAAGCTGTGGTGGATGACGCACAGGCCCGCATCATCGGCCGCCTTCCAGATCGGATCGAGATCAGGATGGTCGATGGGAAAGTCCAGGGGCAAAGCCGGCCGAACGCCCACTGCCCAGGGCTTCCCGGCGTAGCGCTTGATCTCTTTTACCGACTCGTCGACGCAGCGGGCCGAGGTCACAATCATTGACTTCAGGCGATGGGGGTAGGCGCCACAGAAGTCGTCCAGGAAGCGGTGCTCGGCTTTGATGAAGCCCATCTCGATCTCGGCGTCAGGATGATCGTTGGCGCCGAAGGGTACCACGACCTGCACGTCTACACCCTCTTCATCCATATCCTTGATGCGTGCATTTGACTCCCACTGGCCCTCTTCGGTCGGGAACTTAGCGCCCATGAACTTCTGCCAGCTGCGCTGCATCCCTTCTCGAGGGCCGGCTTCACCCAGCACGCGCACTTCGCCGCGGCCCCACCCGCCGATATTGGCAAAGCGGAACATGTGCTTATACGGTTCCTGCCGGATCTCGCCGGCAAAACCGACTTTGATGGGCGACTTGTACCCGTCCAGATCGGGGATGCGCTGCCGAATCGAGGGGTCGAGATAGGGCTCTACCACCTCGGCGCACGGCCCACCGTGCGTATCGGTATCGAATACTCGCCGCCCGTTCCTCATGGGTCCCTCCTAGACCTTTCCCAGTCGCTGGACGGCATACTCGGCATAGGAGAGGTCGACGACCTTGGTCATGTCCACTGCCTCCTTCTGCGTCCCCGCTTTGAGGAAGTAGTCCTGAAACTCCGTCAGCACCTTCTGGTCGACGCCGCCGTTGGGATCGCCGCCGCTCATGCCCATGCCAACATACGCCTTAGGGTCCTTGAGAGCGGTGTACTTGGTCAGGATCTGGATGATCTCGTCCTTGGCGCCAGGATTGGTGCCAGCTATGAAGGCCGCCAGGTACTCGCGCTGGCCTTTCAGGAATGCGTACATCATCCTCTTGGCGGCTTCGGGCTGCTGCTTGCCAAACGACGGGCTAATGATGATGACCTGGTTGATCGCTCCTGGGAACCCTTCAGCCCCGGTGATGATGCTCTTGGCCAGGTTGCGGGTGACGATGGCGTTGACGAAGGGCTCCACGGTAAAGGCGGACTCAATGCCTTTGTTGGCTAATGCCGTTGACATCTCTGAAAAAGGGACGCTGGTGAAGTCGACGTCAGCCTTGGTCAGTCCGCCTCTGGCCAGGATGCGTTCGGTAATGAGCTGGCTGGACGAGTTCAGCGTGTTCTCGGCCACCTTCCAGCCTTTCAGATCCTTGACGTCCTTATAGCGGCCGCTATCGATGAGATCCTGCCTGACCAGGAGGGCGGCCGATGCGTCGCCTTTAGTGCCGATAGCGTTGGCTGCAACGATCCGCACCGGAATGTCGCGATTAATGGCGTTGAATATCTCCGGGTTGAGACCGCCGGTGCCGTAGTCAAGCTTACCGGTAGCCAACAATGGCAGCTCGTCGGTGAAGCTTCTAAACACCTGGAGGTCGACGTCCAAACCCTCTTGTTGGAAATAGCCCTTGTCCTTGGCGACGTAGATGCCCGCTTCGGGAGCGAGTCCGCTGACGGCCCACGTGACTTTGACCAACGCACCGGCCGGCACGCCAGAAGCGGACGACGCACTGGCCACTGGCTTGGCAGCAGGCTGCGAAGCGACGGCGCTGGCCGGAGCTTGTGGGGACGCCGCGCTAGGTGGCGCCGCCGTTCCGCTGCACGCGGCGACGGTCAGTGTTAGTAGGCTTCCGGCGATCAGATGCAGGTATTTCATGCGGTCACGGCCTCCCATCTCGCTTCATCACCGAGCTGGCTCATGATGCTCATACGGTCGAAGGCAGCCCAGAATTCCACGATCTTGCCGCCGGCGACGCGGCAGCTTTGGATTTCCCACATCCGCACCTCTTTCCCGGTGGGCGCAATACCCAATAACTCCCCCTGCTGGTGACCCGCCCACCGCAGCCTGCAGACAACCTCGTCGCCATCGGCAATCAGGCTTTCAATGGCCACCTGCAAATCGGGCAGCGCCTCGCGCCACTTCTTGACCACCCTCTGGAGGGCATCCAATCCCCGCCGTTCGCCCTCGAGAACGCCGGGCCCGTATCGCAGGTGGTCGGGCGCTACCAGCTCGTCGATAACAGCCAGATTGCCTTTGTTCCACACCTCATCCCAGAAGCGCCTAACCAGCGCCCGGTTCTGTTCGACGGACACGGTGGAGGCTAGTCCCCGAACGTGACCGACGTCATGACCACGACGTAGCGTGTCATTCGGCCCTGATCATCAGCCTCCGCGGCGGCCAGAATGGTGCCATTGCGTCTGCCGCCTACGGCCTTGCCCAGCATGAACTCCACGCCGTCCACGAGCTCCAACGTCCTAATGTGATGTCGTCGATCGGCTCCGGGCGCGCGCGGCGTGCTCGGACCCCGAGCATGCAGCGCTTCCATGAATTGTCTGAAGTCTTCCTTCCCACCTGAGATTCTCTCGTCGGGTGGACCTCCCAGCCCAGGAAACACCATCTCGAATCGAAAGTCTTCTGATAGAAGATCCACCGGATCCCCCTCCTCGACCCCATCGAGCCGGTCCAAAAAGCGCGGAATGACGGCTTGGTGCTGGATCGCCATTGATACTCCCTGTCAGCCGAATCAGTTGCTTGCGGGACTCTAACACCGTCGCCAAACCCCTGTCAATCAACCCGGATGCGAATCGGTTCAGCTTCACAGACCAGCGGACTTTAGAAAGATTGGTATCGAATTGCCAGGCCATGCCGTTCTCCTGAATCTTGATGTCGGCCGTTACTGGGTATCGGCGAAACCGGCCGCGGCCCAGGACCCGGGCGCGTGAGGCGCCCAGATGTCGCCTCCAGGACACAGCCAGCGGTCCATTGGGCCGAACCCATGATTCGTCAGCCAGTTGGGCGTGTGCCAGATCATGGCCGTGTTACCGCTGGTGGCGTCCTGCTGGGCCAGGAAGATCGCCAGAGGCTGAACGTGGTCGGGATGGTACGGCACCGGCCCAGGATCGCGGCCGATCTTGACTCGGCCCTCGGCCTGCTCGTCGAAGCCCGAAGTGCGAGTATGGCCAGGCACGAGTGCGTTAGCGGCCACGTTGTCCTGGCGTAGCTCATCGCCCAGGTAGCACATCACGTTGGCCAACGCGGCCTTGGCTGAGGTGTAAGGCTGCTCACGACTGTTGGGCCGCAGATACACGTAGCCATCGTCCTCGGGGCGCATTAACAGGCCGCTGGTGACCACGCTGAAGATACTGCCGCGTTTCTGCTCGATCATCGGCCGCGCAAAGGCGCGAGTCATCAGCAGCGTGCCGAACACCGTCACTTCATACATCCTGCGGAAGTCGTCGTTGCTGGTTTTCATCACCGTCATTGGCAGGCCCGGCGGAAACAGCATGCGCTGGCGCAGGCCGGCGTTGTTACACAGCACGTCAACCGTGCCCCAGCGTTTGATGGTGGCCTCAAACGCTGCCTCGACCTGCTGTTCATTGCTGATGTCGGCGTTCAAGCATAAGACGTCCTCGCGGGATTGCATTTCAGTCATCCAGCTGCCATCGCGGTCATTGGATACGCCGTGCGGCTGCCACGACAGATCGATGGCCACGACCTTGGCCCCTTCCCTCAGGAAGCCAGCCGCGAACGATCGTCCCATGCCGCGCGCTGCCCCCGTAACGACGGCGACCTTCCCCTCGAGCGTCACGGTCTAATGGAGGGCGCCGAGAAACTGCAGCACGCGCTGATCGTGATCTTCGGGATGCTCCCACTGCGGCCAATGGGCCGCATCGGCCATGCAGTAGAACTCAGCTCCGGGGATGAGCGAAGCCAGCCGCTGCCCAACGTTCTCGCCGCTGCCTGGGTTCTTGTCGCTCCACAGCACCAGCGTGGGCGCCTTGAGGCCCTTCAGGTCGGATGGGGTGATCAGGTATTTGGCCGCCGCGGGAGCACCGAAGGCAAAGTTGAAGATATCCGTCAACGCGCGCCGAGTCTCCGGCTCCGAGTAGATGGTTTGCCGCAATGCCACCAGCTCGTCAGTGACCCGGTCAGGACTAGCCATCAGCCACTCGAGCCGTTTGCGGATGGTCTCCTCGGTGGGGTTGTTGACGGCGTCGAGCGATCGCTGCCGCAGCAGGTTGACACCTTGCTCCGGCTGCATCTGCACCGTCCCTTCCTCGTACTGCACGCCGGCGGCGGTATTGAGGATGAGCTTGTTCACCTTGTCCGGATAATGCAGGCCGAAGTACATCGCGATGTGGCCGCCCATCGATTCGCCCTCGATGCTGAGCTTGGCGAGGCCGAGGGCGTCCATGACGTCCAATATCTGCTCGCAGTACACCGGCATCGGGTCGGTGAAAGGCGGCTTGCTGGAAAAGCCGTGCCAGGCCATATCGACGGCCATCGGACGGCAGTACTGGGCAAGTCGCCGGATGTTCCGGCTGTAGGCTTCGGCGTGGCCGCCGATGCCGTGAATCATGAGCAGGGGCTCGCCCGAGCCGGCTTCGATGACGCGGGTCCGATACTTCTTGCCCACGTAATGGACCTGTGCGCCAAGGAGATCCAACCAAATGGTGTTCACGTGCATTGCCTCCGTACGTTCGCATTGCGCGGAATCGGTGCGGCAATAGTACAGCTAAACGACCCTGTAGAATGAGCCCCACTATGGCTGAGATTCTCGGAATCGGCTGTTCTCATGGGCCGCATTTGCAGCTCACCGACGAGGCGATGGCGGAAGTCTATTTTCGCCCTAACCTGCACAGCGAAAAGACGCTGCCCGAGTGGAAAGACCCTGCCAATTGGCCAGCTGCATTACGCGAGGAGTGGGGCTCAGATGAAGGCGTTGCGGCCGCTCGAAGACATCGGGCCGCGGTCCTAAAGGGCTTCCATGCCGCGCGGCAGGCGTTAGATGACTTCCAGCCCGACTTTGTCGTCATCTTTGGCGACGACCAGTACGAGAATTTCAAAGAGGACCTGCTGCCTCCATTTTGCGTATACGCAATGGACGAGTTCAATCTGCCGCAACAACGCCAGGGTTCGGGGCCGCGCGGCTGGGACTTCTTGGAGAGGCCTCCGTTGCAGTCAACTGTTCGCGGCAGCAAGAGAATCGGCACATTCCTCGCCGATGAGCTGGTAGCTCGTGGCTTCGACGTCAGTTGCTCCTGGAAGCTCCACCACCGCGAAGCGCTGGCCCACGCCTTCTACAACACCATCGACTACTTGGACTGGGACCGGAGCGGCTTCCCCTATCCCGTCGTGCCGTTCCATGTCAGCTGCTATGGCTCCGACTTGCGCGTTCCGGTCCCGAACGCCGAAGTGGTCAGCGGCCGTCTCATGGAAGATGTGGCAGTCCGGCCGGCAGCGGCGCCGCCGCCGTGGCGCTGCTACGACACGGGCAGAGCGCTCGGCCAGATCATCGCGGAAAGCCCGTATCGCGCGGTGATCGTCGGCTCCTCCAGTTGGTCCCATGCATCGTTAACTGCGATGCATGGCTACATGTGGGGCGACGTCGAGTCCGATCGAGAGCATCTCGAGCAACTGCGGCGGGGCGAGTTTCGTGCCTGGCGAGACCTGGATGCTGACCAGGTCAAGCAATCCGGGCAGCACGAAATGCGCAACTGGATTTGCTTGGCGGGTGCCATGGAGGGCAGGCAGGCTGATGTCCTGTCCTACGCTGAGAGCTACGTCTTCAACTCCAGCAAGTGTGTGGCTCTGTTCCGATAAGCGGACGCGCGCCCGGACATCCTAGTCATCTCGGGAAGTCGATTGCGAACGAGCTCACAAAAGGCGTTGACGAGGGACAGTTGCCCCTGGCTTGCCCGTCGCACCAGTACGTAACCGTACGGTGGGCCCAGATCCGAGATGTTCAGAGGCATCAACCGGCCTTCGCGCACTTCTCGGATGATGGTCGACATCACGTGCACGCCTAGGCCGCGGCCGGACTCTACCAACCGCTTGACGCCCTCCACGCTCTCTAACTCGACAACTCGTCCTATCTTCAGGCCCTTGCGGGCAAGACGTTCCAAGAACCGCGTCCAAACGGTCTCGCCAACTGTGCCCACGATCGTATAGGCGCCCAAGTCCTGGAGGGTGACGCCATGGCGGCTGGATAGCGGGTTGGCAGCCGAAACAAAAAGCACGATTGGATCGTCATACAGTGGTTCCAAGGACCAGACGTCTTCAGCCAGAAACTTGGGTGCAACGTTAGCCGGGCCCTCAGCGGGTCCGATACCAATATCGTGGTGTCCTTCGGAAAAGACCGGCCAGATCGTGTGCGCACCCTCGACGTCGAGCTGGATCTCGGCCTTCGGGAAGCGCTCGAGGAAGTCGTTGATGACCTGGGGAAGCAAGTAGCTCGCCGGCGCGTTGCTGCTGAGCACGCGCAAGCGACCGGCCTCGCCACGCCGGTATTGATCTACTAGGTCATCGAAGTCTCGAAGGTGTTGCGCAGCGCGACTTGCCGCGAGCGCAAGATCGCGTCCGGTAGGCGTCAGACGGAGACGATAGCCTTGACGGTCCACAATCTGCAGGCTCATGAGGCGTTCCATGTGACTCAGTGCTCGGCTGACTGCCGATTCGCCGACCGATAACTCCGTGGCGACCTGAGCCAGGGTCTTCCCAAGCAACAGGCCCTCCAGCACTAGGAGCTCCGAGACGTTCACGGTCGTCTACCGTAGCACGCACTCCACCGGCGTATAATGATTCCTCTTACACAAGTAGTTCATGTAATTCCATCAAGAGGAGTTGGGCATATGGCGACGACACGCGTTGCAGAGATCGATGTCGATCAACTGGAGCCCGATCCGGAAAACATTCGTAGCGAGTACGACCCAGAGGTCATTCGGGGTCTTGCGACGTTCTTTAAAGACCAGGGTACCTTCATCGAGAATCCCGTTGTTTGGAAGGTCGGTAAGCTCCAAGACGGCCGGCCGCTCTACCGTGCCTTTAGCGGGAGCACGCGAGCGCAGGCGGCCAGAAGTATTGGGGGCAAAATCACAGTACAGGTCTTGCCGCAGTCTCCGGAAGGCAGCGGTAAATTGCTGGGGCAGCTCGCGGCCGGCCTCGTCAAGGGCGACCTGAATCCCGTCGACATCGGCCGGTCGTTGAAGCGACTGCAAGACGGTGACCAGCGGTCCGTCCAAGATTTGGTACGCGAACTGGCTGATTGGGGGATCAGGCGCAGCCGGTCATGGGTCTTTCAGCACCTGCACTTAGCCGATATGGCCCCGGAAGTACAGGCGATGGTCGCCCGTGGCGAGGTGCCTATCGCGGCCGTTAACATCCTCTACAACAAGAGTGTTGAGGAGCAGATTCGAATTGCCAACGGTCTTTCGGATGGAAGCCTACGTTTGGCTGATGCCGGTCCACAGGTCGGCGGATCCCTCGAGGCAATTCAGGGTGACATCAACCGCAAGCTAGCGGAAGCCGGGTCGCCGCCGGAGGGCCGGGCGCCCATTGGGCGCCAGGTAGTGCCCACAGACCAGCGGCACGGGGTAGTCCAAACGCGGCGGCTCTTGCTTGGCATCGACGATCCTGAAGCGCTTTCCAAGCTCGATGGCTCTCGCGCGCCGAGGTCCAAACCCAGCACGCCACCTGAGGAATGGGCGGCCCAAGCGAGCGATGAGGAACGGGCGCTTGCGCGCGAGGCCTTTCATCTCGGCGGGCTTCCTCCCGAACAGGCGATTGCCGCGGTCGATCAATGGCAGAAGGAAGCGGAAACCGCGCCCGACGATCTCCTCATGGCGGCGCACGGCATGAAGCGCCTCATCGATTTGTACGCCAGGAGCTCTGACTCGCTGGCGAAATATCCGGGGCTGATGAGCCTTCTCAGGCTTCGCGCAACAGTTCTTTCAAACGTCGCCCACGTCATCGAAAAGCAAAGTCTGCGTTCATAGCCGGCGGCCTGTTTTCTAAGTAAACAATCTGCCTGCGATGCTATGTTGTGCTATCGGCATGTCTTTGATGCATTCGAGTCAAGATCGCGCGAAGGACAGCTCTGGCGATCCATTAGCATTGCAACGCTGCTGGGCGAGAATCTCAATCGTGGCGCGCGCAAGGAAGCAATAGGAGGATCGTGATGGCTAGTAAGCAGACGAAGCTGTTCGTGGGTGTAGGGGCCGGACTGTTGGAAGTTACCGGCAATGGCAATTGGAACGTCCGGCTGCTGGGCCTGAAGGGCACCGGCGGCATTCGCGGGCTGGTGATCGACGTCAAGGATCCCGATCGGATGTATGCCGCCACCCTGCGGGCTGGCGTGCAGCGTTCACGCGATGGTGGGCGCACCTGGGAAAGCGCCAACGAGGGCGTGTTGTATCTCGAGGGCTACTCGATTTGCCAGCAGCCGCGGACTGGTGAGCTGTACCTGGGGACTCAACCCGCTTCCGTGTTCAAGAGCAGCGACGGCGCTGATTCCTGGACCGATTGCCGCAAGCTGCGCGAGATGGAAGAGACGTTATTCTGGACGTTTCCCCAGCCGCCCCATATTGCCCATGTGAGGGACATCCAGGTGTCGGCGGTCGATCCGAAACTGGTCTATGGCGCGGTTGAAGAGGGTTGGCTGGTGCACAGCGACGATGGCGGGGATAGCTGGGTCACCCTCAAGCAGGGCGTTGAGTTCGATGCGCACGCTGTGACACTCATGCCGGATGAGGTGAATACGGTACTGGCCACTTCGGGCAGGGGCGTCTACCGCAGCGAGGATGCCGGCAAGACCTTCGCACGCTCGGACGAAGGCATCACGGGCAGCTTCGGCGGCGGCTACATGTCACCAGCCAAGGTCCATCCGAAGCGCCCGAACACCTTGTACGCGGCCGCCGCCGAAGTTCCACCGCCGTGGTGGAGGACGCGCACAGAAGGCGCCAACTCGCACTTCTTCCGCAGCGACGACAAAGGCCGCAGCTGGAAAAAGCTGCAGCATGGCGACGAGGTGATTACCGGCGGTCCGCGCGCCATTGCCATCGATCCCGAGGATCCCGACCGAGTCTTCTTTGGCTTGATGAATGGCGGCCTGTGGCTAACCGAGAACGGCGGCGAGTCCGTGAACAAGATCCTCGAAGGCCTCGAAGGGCCGGTCGGCGCCATTCAATTCGCCCGCAAGTAGGGCCTGATACTATGCCGCAGACCCGTTAGCAGGAGAAGATCAATGTTCAGGATCCGCGCGCTAGGTGCTCTTGTTACCTGCCTCGGCCTGGTCGCTTGCGGTGGCTCGGGCGCGCCGGCAGCGTCTAACATCGCCTCCGCTCCGGCTAGCGTTGCCGCGAAGAGCGCCAGCGTGCTCGCATCTTCTGCCCCAGCCACGACGGCAGCCAGCAGCGGCGGCACCTCGGCCAGCGGCCAAGCCGCGACGCCGCAGTCGCCGCCGCCGCTCAGCCCTGCCGTCAAGGTCAAGGTCGGCGTCATCGGGCTGGCGCCGGAGGCCGGCATCTACATCGCCCAGGAGAGAGGCTACTTCAAAGCCGAGGGGCTCGATACAGAGATCACACCGTTCCGCAGCACCAGCGACCAGATTGCGCTGCTCGCTACCAATAAGCTCCATTACGGAACCGCCGGACCCGACCCGGCGTTATTCAATGCCAACCAGCGCGACGTCGGCCTCAAGATCGTCGCCGCCAACGCCAGTGTTACCAAGAACGACGGCTCCGCCGCGTTCCTCGTTCGCCAGGATTTGATCGACAGCGGCAAGTACAAGTCGCTAGCCGATCTCAAAGGCATGACCATCGGCCTCAACAATTCGGGAACGACGAGCCAGCTGTACGTCGAACGCATCCTCGCGATGGGCGGGCTGACCAAAGCGGACGTCAAGTTCACCACCGTCGCTTTCCCGGACATGCTGACAGCGCTGGGCAACAAGGCCATCGATGCCGGATGGGAGGTTGAGCCCTTCGTCAGCGGCGCGGCCGCCAAAGGCTTGGCTAAGGGCGTGGTCCCCGTGTCGCAGGCCTACCCCGGCGCCGTCACCGAGCTCATCATGATGAGTCCCGGCTTTGCCAAGGACGAACCCGAGGCGGCCAAGCGCTTCATGGTGGGCTTCCTGCGCGGCCAGCGCGACTATTATTCGGCGTTTGTGGGCAACCTGAATCCGGCCGGCCGCGATGACATCATCACCATCCTGACCAAGTACACGGCCATCAAAGACCCGAAAGCGTTCACCAATCTTGGCATGAGCGGCGCCGACCCAAATGGCGAGCTCGATGATAAGGTGCTGTCGGACATGCAGGACTATTTCCTGGCCAGCGGCACGCAGAAAGAGAAGGTCGAATTGAGCCGCGTGGTGGACCACTCGTATGCGCAATACGCCGTCCAGCGACTGGGAAGAATGTGACGATCCAAAGGAGCGCTGTATGAACGCGAAGATCCGTTACCTCGCATTGGTCAGCAAGACGCCGCATCGCCTGGCGCACTTCTATCGCACGTACCTCGGTTTGCGCGAGCTGGGGCGCTCTCCCGAGGGCGACGTGTCGCTCACCGATGGGTTCTACAACCTGACCTTCCTGCTGCACCGGCCAGATCGGCCCGATCCCGGCTTCCGTCAAGTCGGCGTCGCGGTCGACGACGTGAAGGAGCTCGAGAATCGCCTGCGGCGCCACGCGCCCGGCGCGGAGCTGCAGCCAGATGAGGGCGGCATCCATGCAGGCGACTTCCGGCTGAAGGACCCTAACGGCTTGCCCGTTGCCGTCTCCACCACGAACTTTGGCGTGCCGGACGGCACCGCCAAGCTGCCGGCCATCGTCCACGCCGCCATGTGCGCCCCGGGCGGCGACAAGCTGGCGGAGTTCTATGCCGGCGTGTTCGGCTTCGTCAAGAATTCACCGGAACATTGGGGCGCTGGCGGGCGGTTCCTGGGCGACGGCACGACGAACCTGGCGATCCTCGCCTCCGCCGAGGAGGTGCAGGCCGTCGGCAGGCGGGTCAACCTGGACCGCCTCAATCCGGGCTGGAGCCACTTTGGTTTCCAAGCACCCTCGGCGGAAGAGCTGGTGGCGCGCATGCCCGCCGAAGCCGGCGCAACCTTGCGCAGCGACAGGCCGCGGCCGCAGGGCTACTACCGCATCTGGGATCCGGACGGCAACCATTTCGACCTGCGCACTCTGCCGGCGTGGCGAGACGGCGACTGATCGAGGAGCTGGCTCGTCTACCTGATCGACTGAGCCGGGCTATGCGCTAGAGCTGCTTGCCGGGGTCTTTCCAGCTGTCGTAGTTGAGCGCTTCCAGATCCACCTGGTAATCTCCACCGGCTGAGGCGCCCCGCGGAATCGTCATTACGTCGGGGAAGCCTTGCTTGCAGTACAGCTCGAAGAGGTTGCCGGACGGATCGCGGAAGTACATCAGCGCCTCTACCCGGTTGCGCGTCCAGATGGCATGGGTAGGAACGCCGTACGCTTCCAGCCGCTCCTTTACAGGAGCAAAGTCGTCCGGCTCGATGTAGAACGCATAATGCGGGAATTCGGCAGTGCGGCCCGTCCAGCCGGTGGGCTGTTTCGACATGCCAATGATCAGGCCGCCCAGCTTGACCTCGGCAAAGCTCTGCGGATGATTGTTCATCACCGGCTGGGCGTCGAATATCTCCGTCCAAAAGCGGATGGTCTCTTCCACATTCCGAACGGGCGTGCTGACATGGCTGAAGGCGGAAACTGTCGGCCGCTTCTTTGTTTGCCGCTGAACCTCAACTGCCACACTCGATCTCCTTGTGCCCTGGATTGGCCGCATTATCGCGGCGCCGCGTGAGCGGTGTCAACCGCCTCGGCGAAAACAGGGGCTACCTCGTTTGCGAATATCCGCATGGACGCGAACACGCGTTCCTGGGATGGTACCTTGTGCGCACTACGCGCAAGGAGGACGCCATGGCCAACCTGAAGCTGAAGTTCGCGGCCCAGGACTACGAGCACACGCGCGCCCTGTTCGATGGCCGCGTCCAGGCCGAGGGCATCGACCTGGAGCACGTCGATCTGTTCCCCGCCGTCACGTTCGAACGCATGCTGGTCAAGAAGGAGTTCGAGGTTTCGGAGATGGCGATGACGATCTACGTCAGCTCGCTCGACCTCGACGAGCGGCCGTTCGTGGCGATCCCGGTTTTCCCGGTGCGCGCCTTTCGGCACTCGGCCATCTACGTCAACGCCAATGCCGGCATTCGCGAACCGAATGACCTCATTGGCAGGCGGATGGGCGAGTTCGTCTTTTACGGGCATGACGCCGGCCTATGGCCAAAGGGCATCCTGAGCTCGGAATACGGCGTGCCGCACGACAGCTACAGCTATTTCTTCGGCGGCGTTGGCCATCCAGCGCCGCCGCAGCCATGGGTGCCCTCCCGCCCGCCGGCACATATCCGCGGCGAGCATATTGGGACCGAACGCACGCTGGACGCCATGCTGGAGTCCGGCGAAATCGATGCCCTGATGTCAGCGGTAACGCCGCCCGCCGTCCTGAAGGGATCGGAGACGGTGCGGCGGCTGTTCGAGGACTTCGAGGCTGTCGAGCGCGACTACTTCCGCAAGACTGGCATCTTTCCCATCATGCACACACTGGTCATCCGCAAAGAGGTGTACGAGCAAAACCCCTGGATAGCGCCCGCGCTCTACAAGGCGTTCAAGGAAGCCAAGGCACTGGCGTTGCAGCGCTACACGCAAGCTGCGTTCATCACCCACACCACGTTCACGATGCCCTGGATCACGGCTCATGTGGCCGAGGTCCGCGGGCTGTTGGGCGATGATTGGTGGCCCTATGGCCTGGAGGCCAACCGCAAAGTGCTGGACACGTTCCTCGGCTATCACTACGAGCAGGGGCTCTCGAAGCGGCGCTACAAGCCGGAAGACCTGTTCCTGCCGGAAATGCTGGCCGAGGAGGTCTCCTCATGAACGGCGGCCGCGGACCTGCTTGCTCCGGTGCCGAGCCAGGATGTAGACTGGCCGCACTTACCTCAGGAGGCGCAGCATCATGAAGGTTACACGCGGCTCGATGATATGGGCGACGCCCTTACTGGCAAGCTGGCTCGTCCTATCGGGTTGCGGCCAGGGGCCGGCGGCCAGCGCCAGCGTGCAGCCGGCCAAACCGGGCTCAGCGTCCGCCAGCGGATCGTCCGACTGGGAGACCGTGGTCGCCGCCGGCAAGCGCGAGGGCAAGGTCGCCGTCATCGGCCCGCCGGGCGACGTGGTGCGCAACGTGCTGGTTGATCCCTTCCAGAAACAGTACGGCATGACCGTCGACTACACAGCCTTGCCTGGTAACGCCGCCACCGCGCGGATCAACCTCGAACGAAACGCGGGCCAGTACCTCTGGGATATCCTCATCGCCGGCTCGGCCGGCAGCCTGGAGAGCCTGATTCCAAATAAGGCTCTCGACCCGATTGATTCCGCGCTCATCCTGCCCGAAGTCAAGGACCCGAAGAACTGGCGCGGCGGCGCGCTGCCGGTCATTGGGCCCAACCACGAAATCCTGATCATGACGCCGTATCAGCGCGGCACCCTGTTCTACAACAAGAACCTCCTGAAGGGTGACGAGATCAAGTCCTACAAGGACCTGCTCGACCCGAAGTGGAAGGACAAGCTGCAGATGGACGACCCGCGCCGGCCTGGGCCGGGGCAAGCGACGTTTATCTTCTTTTATCTCCACCCGGACCTTGGAGCTGACTTCATACGCGCGCTGGGAAAGCAGAACATAACAATCCAGAATGATTACCAGCAGGAGATCGACATCGTCGGCCAGGGCCGCGCGCCGCTGATGATCGGCGCCGTGGATTACCTGGCCGAAGCGCGCATGAAGCAGGGGGCGCCCATCGGCATCGTCGAGCCTAGCAAGATCAAAGAAGGTACCGATATCAGCGCGGCCTCCGGCAACGTATCAGTGTTCAACAAAGCCCCGCACCCGAACGCCACCAAGGTCTACGTTAACTGGCTCCTCACCAAAGAGGAGCAGGAGGCCTACGCCAGGGCCAATGTTTTCACGGACGCCCGAGTAGACGTGAACGGCGACTGGACCGAGCCATGGCGAGTGCCTGTGCCTAATGGCATCCGGACTGATGGCGAGGCCGCTGTCGCCGTGAGAGAAAAGCTGCTGCCGGTGCTGGCGGAGGCGTTCCCGAGCTAGGGCCGGGGAAGACGGTAAGCCATCACGGAGGCAGCATGATGAAGGTAGGACGCGGGCCGCTGGTATGGACCACGGCCTTACTGGCAGGTTGGCTCATCCTATCGGGTTGCGGGCAGGGGCCGGCGGCCAGCGCCAGCCTTCAGCCAGCCAAACCGGGCTCAGCGTCCGCCAGCGGATCGTCCGATTGGGAAACCGTGGTGGCTGCCGGCAAACGTGAGGGTAAGGTCGCCATCATCGGGCCGGTGGGCGACGCGGTGAGCAACATCCTGGTCGATCCTTTTCAGAAGCAGTACGGCATCACCGTCGACTTTATAGCCTTGCCGGGCAACGCCGCGACGGCGCGCATCAACCAGGAGCGAAGCGCGAGCCAATACAACCTGGACATCCTGATCGCAGGCTCGGCCGGCAGCCTGGACAGCCTGATCCCCAACAAAGCTCTCGACTCCATAGATTCGGCGCTCATCCTGCCCGAAGTCAAGGACCCCAAAAACTGGCGCGGCGGCGCCCTGCCAGTGCTTGGCCCGAACCACGAAATCCTGTCCATGACACCCTATCAGCGCGGCACCCTGTTCTACAACAAGAACCTGGTGAAGGCCGAAGAAATCAAGTCCTACAAGGACCTGCTCAACCCGAAGTGGAAGGACAAGCTGCAGTCCGACGATCCGCGGCGGCCTGGGCCGGGCCAAGCGACGTTCACCTTCTTCTACCTCCACCCAGACCTCGGGGGTGACTTCATCCGCGCGCTGGCCAAGCAGAACATCACGATGCAGAACGATTACCAGCAGGAGATCGACATCGTCGGCCAGGGCCGCGCGCCGCTGATGATCGGCGGGGTGGATCGTCTGGCAGAAGCGCGCATCAAGCAAGGCGCGCCAATCGGCATCGTCGAACCCGGCAAGATCAAGGAAGGGACCGACGTCAGCGCGGCTGCCGGCAACGTATCCGTATTCAACAAGGCCCCGCACCCCAACGCGGCCAAAGTTTACGTGAACTGGCTGCTCACGAAGGCGACGCAGGAAGCGTACGCTCGGACCAATGACCTGGTGAGCTCCAGGGCAGACGTGAATGGCGACTGGACCGAGCCCTGGCGACTGCCCGCGCCCGGGGCGATTCAGACTGACGGCGAGGCCGCCCAGGCCGTCATCAGGGACAAGCTAGTGCCGCTGCTGAAGGAGGCCTTCCCGACCTAGGCCAGGGGGAGACAGCTTGACCATGACCGGCCCCATGAACCCGAGGTCAACCATTGGACTTCCGGTGCCCCGGGTTGAAGGCAGGTCTAAGGTAACCGGCCAGGCAACATACACGGCTGATATAACGGTCCCGGGCACAATCTGGGGAGCAATCCTGCGAAGTCCCTATCCACACGCGCGCATCCTGTCTATCGACGCGACGCGGGCGCGGCTCGCGGACGGCGTGCACGCGGTACTGACCGGGCAGGATCTCGGCGGGCGGCTCTACGGCAGATCCGTAATCGATATTCCCGTCCTGGCGCACGATCGTGTGCGTTTTATCGG
>DATGVV010000025.1:0-1517 GCA_035299885.1 Chloroflexota bacterium
AAAGGGCGTGGCGCCGCCATGTCGATGGAGCTGGCCAGGGCTGGCCTGCCGCTGCTGGCAGGTGAGTACCTGCTGATCCGCTGGGGCGCTGCGCTGCTGGCGCTGGTGGTCGTCAAGGGGGTGTCCCAGTCGCTGCCGGTCGCCCTGGTCACCGCCGTGGCGGGCTTTTTCATTCCCCTGCTGTACGTGAAGCGGCGCCAGGCCAAACGCGCTCAGCAGTTCGACGATCAGCTCGTCGATGCACTGGTACTCATCGCGAACTCACTCAAATCGGGCTACTCCTTCATGCAAGGCATGGAGGCCGTGGCGCGCGAGATGCCGGATCCCATTGGCGTCGAGTTCGAGGAAGCGCTGCGTGAAATACGGATGGGCGGAGCGGTTGAGGAGGCCCTCACCAATATCTCCAAACGCGTCCGCAGCGCCGATTTCGAGTTGGTGGTCACGGCCATGGTCATCCAGCGCCAGGTGGGCGGCAACATGACCGAGATCCTGAGCAACATCGCTTATACGGTGCGCGAGCGCCATCGCATCCTGCGTGAGGTGCGCGTGCTCACCGCCCAGGAGCGCATGTCCGGGTACATCGTGGCCTGCCTGCCGGTATTCCTGGTCGTGGGCCTATCGATCATCTCGCCCAAGTACATCCAGGGCATGTGGCTCGATCCTTCCGGCAAGCTCATCCTGGCGGCCGGCTTCGTCATGGCCCTCGCCGGCTTGCTGGTCATGCGCAAGATCGTGGAGATCGACGTATGAGCTACGCCCCTCTAGTAGCGCCTTTCGCCTCGTTCCTGACGGTAACTCTGCTGATCCTGTCGCTGTTCAAACCGCGTAACACGGATGTCCAGGACAAGCTCAAGCCGTACGCTTATCGCGCGGCGCAGGACCCAGACAACCTCGACCGGTCATTCTCGGAACGGGTCGTATTTCCGCTGCTCGAGCGTCTGGGCCGGCTCGCGGGATCGGCCGCTCCCAAGCAGATGCAAGAGCGCCTTTCGGGTGATCTCCAGACGGCTGGCAATCCCGTCAGCGTGAACGTCTATGTCGCGGTTCGCAGCGCTGCGATCGTCGGACTGCCGCTGCTCTACCTGCTGTTCGTAGGTGGCGTGCAGCACACGTTCGGCACCCGGCAGCTGGTGGTTGCCGGAGTGCTCTTCTGTGTGGGCGTGTACCTGCCCAAGCGCTGGCTGGCCGACAAGATCAAGACCCGACAGAAAGCCATCGAACGAGCGCTGCCGGATGCTCTCGACCTGATTGTCGTGTCCATGGAAGCCGGCCTTGCGCTCGACGGCGCCATCGCTAAAGTGGCCGAGAAGACGCGCGGGCCGTTCAAGGAAGAGCTGCACAAGACGCTGCAGGAGATTGCCCTTGGTAAGCCGCGGCGCGACGCCTTGCGCCAGCTGGGTCTGCGCACCGGCGTGAAGGACCTGATTGCCCTCATCAACTCCATCGTCCAAGCCGACCAGATGGGCGTGAGCATGGCTCAGGTGATGAGAACGCAGGCCGACGAAGCGCGCCTGAAA
>DATGVV010000026.1:0-3138 GCA_035299885.1 Chloroflexota bacterium
CACGATCATGGAACCAGCAGACTCACCCGAGCCCAGGAGCTGTCCACCCCACTACTGGCTGATTAAGCAACCAGCGCACGCATTGCAGCTATGGATCTGTCAACGCTGTGGAGCTGAGCAGCAGCGGGCCCTACCACTCAAGCAGTCCTTTAGATGGATCGTGCCAGGCGCCCACCGTAAGAATGTCGAGCCCACCCAGTCAGGGCCATCTACACCCATGGACTCTGGTTGACCGTAGGTCAAATTAGGTAACCATCCAGCCCCCTGTGGTGCCGGTATAGTGGTCCCCAGAAACTGGACAGGGTCGTAAGTTAAGGTGGGAGGAGGACGACGACCAGAAGGGAAGAGACGGATGGGTCTGCGGCGACGACACACGGCGGCGTTCAAGGCGCAGGTGGCAGTGGCGGCGCTCCGGGAGCAGCAGACGCTCAACGAGCTGGCCAACGCCTACGGCGTCCATCCCGTGCAGGTGGCGCAGTGGAAGAAGCAGGCGCTGACCGGGTTGCCCGAAGTGTTCACGGGGCGGCGGGCGCGAGCGGCGCAAGACAGCGAGATGCTGCAAGCGCAGCTCTACGAAGAGATCGGCCGGCTGAAGGTCGAGTTGGACTGGCTCAAAAGGAAAGTGCATCTGGCCTCTTGACCAGCAGCGGGCGCTGATCGAGCCGGACCACCCGACGCTCAGCGTGAGGGAGCAATGCGCGCTGCTGGGGGTGCCCCGATCGAGTTGGTACTACCAGCCGGTCCCGCCGTCGGCGACGACGCAGGAGTTGCTCGAGCGGCTGGACGAGCAGTACACGCGGACGCCGTTCTATGGCTCCCGTCGGATGACCGCCTGGCTGCGGAGCGTGGGCTACCTGGTCAATCGCAAACGCGTCCGCCGCCTGCTGCAGCTCCTGGGGCTCGAGGCGCTCTACCCCAAGCCCCGGACCAGCACGCCGGCGCCGGGCCATCGGCTCTATCCGTACCTGTTGCGTGGCCTGCCGATCACGCACGCGGACCAGGTCTGGAGCTCAGACATCACCTACATCCGGCTGGCGCAGGGGTGGGTGTACCTGGTGGCGATTCTCGACTGGTACAGCCGGTACGTGGTGGCCTGGGAGGTATCGAACAGCCTGGACAGCGCGTTCTGTATCGCGGCGTTAGAACGGGCGCTGGCACAGACCCGGCCGGGAATCTTCAACACGGACCAGGGCAGTCAGTTCACCAGCCAGGAGTTCACCGGCCGCTTGCTCGACGCCGAGGTCCGCATCAGCATGGACGGGCGCGGCCGGGCCCTCGATAACGTGTTCGTGGAGCGGCTCTGGCGGACGGTCAAGTACGAGGAGGTGTACCTCAAGAGCTATGAGACGGTCCCGGTCGCGATCCGCAGCCTGGGCGAGTACTTCCGCTTCTACAACGAGGAACGGTTGCACCAGGCCCTGGCCTACCGGACGCCGGCAGCGGTCTACTATGAGGAGGCGGCCACCCGGGCTCGGCTCGGGTGACCCCCAGCGAAGCACGCGCCGACCTCCGCCCACCTTAACTTATTTCGGGCCCCGGGCTGTCTTGACCAGGGGGACCACCATAGTGACGGCTTCCCGAGTCGGTTCAGTGATCTGCAGCCGGCGAGCCATCGGCTGGAGTAGAGTCGATAGGGCGCACCTGGATCGCGCGCGCCCCGCGCCCCTGTCGATCACGTTCTAGTACGTAGGTGACGACTTGCCCTTCGCGCAAGTCGTCGAAGCTTACCTCTTCGACGGCGAATGCGTTGAAAAGCAGCGGGATGCCGCCCACGGCTGGCCGAACGAATCCGAGCCGACGTGCAGGAAGGAGCTGTGTGATGATGCCTTGCGTCACTTGGTCACCTCGGTTGCCGGTGGTTCAAGAACCGGCTTCGACCGCTCCTCGATTAGCGACTGTTTTCTTTCGTAGTACTACTCCGTTAGGTCACTACAAGACTTGGCGGCCGGCTGCGGAAACAGCCAATATGCTCATAGGGCGATTCAGCGGAGCCGACGCCAGCACCGGAGCCATTTTCCACAACCTGGTCCTTAGACCTAACGGAGTAGTGCTAGTCTGGGATCGCTAGCAGGCGCGGCAGCAACCGCTCTGGCGCTACGGTGTCAGGATCGAGCCACGCTTCGTAATCGTTCAGCACCCCTGGCCTGCAGGAAGCAGCGATGGCGCTGCGGTTCCCTGAAGCGCCCCGCCCCCCGCGGCCACCAGGAAGTCCAGCAGCCGTCGCCGTTGCTGGCGGCAGGATGCTACCACCGTCAGCAGCCGCTTCGCCACTCGACTGCCGGCTTCACTACAGGGTAGGCGAACGCTTACCGCACGCGGTTCAATTTGGAGCGGGGCCGCATACAGCGTCCATGCTTATGGCTCGCAGCGGTCGCCAGTAGATCGCATGCGGCACGCGCCGTCCCTTCTTGATCTGCGCGCAGTAGCTCAGGCTCAAGCCCGTCGCTTGCCGCATGGCGCCGAGCGAGACGAATGCCAGCCCCGCCAGCACGTCGGACCAGGCGACATCCTGAGGTAGGGTGGCTTCGGTCTGCGCGTCCGACGCGGCTCGCGCTCTTGCCCGCTCAAGCTGAGTCGCGCGGCGCCTAGCTTGTGCCGCCTCGGTATGCGACGCGTCGGGTCCGTCAGCACGTTGGCGCGCCAAGGTCGCAGGCCCAGCCGTCTGGAAGTGGCCCAGAGCTTCCTCGCGAACCGTCTCGCGGCACTCGCCGCAGTAGGCTTGCTTGGCAGGGCGCCCATCGGCCGAAAGCAAGAGACCGCACCCCTGGCAGAGGCGGCGATCCAGGCGGCCAGCGGGTATCGTGGGCGTGATCTTCATCGGCTGCACGCGCACACCATCGCGCCCCCGGCTACGGTTGCTCTGCGTGAGCCGCGTCGGCACGGGGAGCATATCTGTCCGAGCTGTGCCTGGCCCCGTCAACATCCGTCCTGCGGCGAGGGAGCCTGCGCACCACTCCGCCCACGGCGCAATGGCCTGGCGCCAGAAGCTCACGGTCTCGGCTAGGTACGGCTTGATATGTAGCGTGCAGCGCACGTCACCCGCTCCTTGCTCGGAGAAGTCCCGCCGCGCGAACACGTGTCGCTGAAGCAAGCCCAGCCACCACGCATCGACCGCAGGGCGGACGGCTTCCATCAAGT